>NZ_JBEOWS010000205.1:0-17291 GCF_040296125.1 Streptomyces sp. NPDC002265
GCGGACGCAGCCGCCCGCCGCGGACGCCGGTGCGTGTCAACCGGCGGGGACCGCGGGGATCACCGTCCCCGCCCCCGCTTCGCCTCCATGGCGGCCCGGCCTTCGGCGCCCTTGCGCTTCCAGTCCTTGCGGATCTCCGCCCGCAGCCGGGCGTCGGTCTTGGCGACGATCCACTGGTTCTCCCGGACGAGCTTGCGGTAGCTGTCCAGCCGTCGCACGGACAGCTCCCCCGTCTCCAGGGCGGCCAGCACCGCGCAGCCCGGTTCGGACTCGTGCGCGCAGTCGTGGAAGCGGCACCGCTCCGCCAGTTCCTCGATCTCGGCGAAGACCTGTCCGACGCCGCTCTCGGCGTCCCACAGACCGACCCCGCGCAGTCCCGGGGTGTCGATCAGCACTCCGCCGCCGGGCAGCACGAGGAGGTTGCGCGTGGTGGTGGTGTGCCGGCCCTTTCCGTCGACGTCACGGGTGGCCTGTACGTCCATCACGTCGACGCCGAGCAGGGCGTTCGCCAGGCTCGACTTGCCCGCGCCGGACTGGCCGAGCAGTACGGACGTACCGCCGCCGACGAGAGCGACGAGGACGTCCAGCCCGGTTCCGTCGTGGGCGCTGACGGTCAGCACCGGCACGCCGGGCGCCGTCGTCTCCACGTCCTCGACGAGGTACGACAGGCCGGCCGGGTCCGGCACGAGGTCGGCCTTGGTGAGCACCACCACGGGCTGCGCACCGGACTCCCAGGCCAGGGCGAGGAACCGTTCGACGCGGCCGAGGTCGAGTTCGCCGCCCAGGGAGACGGCGACGACGGCGTGGTCGACGTTGGCGGCGAGGATCTGGCCCTCGGACCGCTTGGAGGAGGTGGAGCGTACGAAGGCGGTACGGCGGGGCAGCAAGGTCCGCACATAGCGCGGATCACCGCCCTGCGGGTCGACGGCGACCCAGTCGCCCGTGCACACGACCTTCATGGGATCGCGGGGAACGACGAACTCGGTGTCGGCCCGCACGGTGCCGTCAGGGGTGATGACGTCGCACTGGCCGCGGTCGACCCGTACGACCCGGCCGGGCAGGAGACCCTGCCCGGCGTAGGGGGCGAACTCGGCCTCCCGGTCCGCGTCCCAGCCGTACGGGGCGAGCGGGTGCGAGGAAGGAAGCCGGATGGAGGAGGAAGACAAGGGGGGACCCTTCACAAGGGTGGCCCAGGAGCCGGAACGCGCACACGGGCGCGGAAACCGGAGGTGTCAGCCGAGGGCCACGGAGGTGGAATCGATGAACTCGTGGATGCGGGCAGCGCCCATCGCAACGACAGCCATCAGTCACACCTCCCGGATCACGCTCGGCCGGCCACGGCGGCCGACGGCCGCCTCGGAACGAGGGAAACCCTAGCCGTGTGTCCGGCCGGAAGGCCACCTCTTTTCTTCGTGGCGGAATCCCGCCTCGGGTGAGGGGCCCGGCCGCCGGGTCCACACGGGCGCCGGGGGCTGCTTGCAGATGTCGGTGAAGATCTGCCGGGAACGGAACGGCAGCAGCGACAGAAGGGTGTCGCCGAGGCCGAACAGGTGCTCGCCGTAGCCCTGGACGTAGAGCCCGGCCGCCAGTTCGGCGGTGGTGCTCACCCGGTGGTCCGACAGCACGAGTTCGTCGCCCTCGGTCTTCAGGAACGGCACCAGTTGACCGAAGATCGACTCGTCCAGGGCCCTGATGTACCCGGTGGCCAGCACCACCCCGTCGCACAGGATGTCCCCTTCCGCCCCGCTGCGCCGGTCGACGATCTCTACCTGCGGACCGGTCTCGCCCTCCCGCACGGCGGTGACCTTGGTCGCCGGGTGAGTGATCAGCCGGCGGGTGCCGCGGACCTCGTCGTCGTACACCAGCCGGTAGAGATCGTCGAGGAAACCGGCCTCGACCACGCCGTAGTTCGAGTTGCGCAGTTCCGCCCGTAACGCGGCCCACTCCGAACTCGGCCTGGTGTAGAACGAGTTCGTGTACCCCTCGAAGAACTGCTCGTTGACGAAGGGGCTGTTGTCGGTCGCCCGCAGCGTCTCGCCGGACAGGAACAGGTGCACCCGGCTGTTCGGATACCCGCGCATCAGGTACGCCGCGATCTCACCGGCGCTCTGTCCGTCACCCGCGACCCCGAACTCGTACGAACGCGACCGGTCGGCGAAGTGGTCGGGGAACCGCGGCAGGAAGTCGCTGGAATGAATCACGGCCGGACCGGCGCAGACTCCCCCGATCGGCAGCCGGGGCCGGCCGCCGGCGGCGTGCACGACGTTGGCCGCGTAGCAGACGGTCGTACGTCCCGACCTGACGTCGCGCGCCTCCACGCGGAGCAGCCGGTGCGCGTCCTCGCCCGGCCGCCGGAACGGCGACACCCTGATGACCTCGGCGTGGTAGCGGACCTGGTCGGCGAAGAACCCCGCGACCCATTGCAGATAGTCCTGGTACTCCAGCCTGGTCGGCCGCAACTCGCCCAGGTTGACGAACTGTTCGAGACGGCCCTTGGCCTTGGTGTACTGGAGGAAGGTGTACGGGCTGGCGGGGTTGCGCAGCGAGACCAGGTCCTTCAGGAACGAGATCTGCATCCGGGAGCCCTCGATCAGCATCCCGGGGTGCCACCGCAGTTGCGGGCTGCGCTCGAAGAACAGACAGGTCCGTTCGCCGTCCAGTTCCTCGGCCGCGATGGCGAGTGCGAGGTTCGACGGCCCGAAGCCCACGCCGACCAGATCGTACGGATTGTCCTCGGTACCCAGCTCCGTGGTCCGCGCGTCGGACGTCGAAGCATTCGTCACAGCAGCACCTCACAGCATCGAAGTTCACTCCTCGGGACAGCGCACCCACGACCGGCCCGGATCTCGGTCGTTCCCGTTCAACTGTCCGGGTCCGTCAGTCGAACGGCGCTCCCGGGACGTGTGCCCCCTGCCGGTCACGGACAACGGCGACCTTAACGGCGGTCCCGAATGGCGTGATGTCACGGGAAGAGGGGACAGGGCCGGCCGTACGGCGCCTGGGTACGGTCGGCGGCATGGACCTGTCCGTGGACACTCGCGCACCTGCTCGGCGACGCCGGCCTTCAGCGGGTGATCGACGTGATGTCCGGCGGCCTCGGCTGACGGGTCTCGGGGCCCAGGGCGACTCGTGTCAGTTCGGCCTTGTTGCCCGCCCCGAGCTTCGCGCGGATGCGCTTCACATAGGTCTCCACCGTGTGCGGGCTGATCCCCAGGCGTTTCGCGATCTGGCCGTGGGTCAGCCCGCTGGAGATCTCGAACAGCACCTGCCGCTCCCGCTCCGAGAGGTCTCGGTGGTCGGCCACGTCCGGTCCGGGCGCCACCGCCCGGACCCGGGCGACGAGGCGGTCCATGGGCTCCCGCTTGCCGATCACGCGGGTGGCGCCGGATTCGAGGTACGCCTCGCAGTCGGCCGCCGTCGCCGTGCCGTTCAGCAGCAGGACCACGGTGAGCTGGGCCATTTCCGCGATGCGTAACAGGTCGCGGTCCGGGCACAGCAGGTCGGTGTCGATCAGGACCGCGTCGGCGGACCACAGGATGTCCGGGTCGGACAGGGTGGTCGCCGGTGTCGCCGTGAGACCGGCGGCCTCCAGAGCCTGGACGAGGTCCGCGAGATGCTCCGGTGAGCCGACGAGAACTTTGACGCGCGTCACGGTAGCCCCTTCGATCGAACCGGTACTTCGGAATCACGAGGCCGCAAACCCGAGGCCGGGATCACGACGCGGGAATCACGACGCCCGAAACCCGAGCTCGGAAAACCCGAGGTCAGGATCCCGACTTCAGGATCCTGTCCTCGAGGTACCGCTGGACCTCCTGCCAGGTGGCGCTGTTGTGCTGCGCCAGCCGCGCCATGATCCGCAGCGAGTGCGGCGGCAGGCTCGCCATGTGCTCCCGCCACTCGTCCAGCGCGGCCGTGTGGCCGTGCAGCCAGCGCAGCAGCGCACGACCACCGTCGGTGAACCGGATCGAGGGGTCGCTCTTCATCTCGAAGAGCGCCTTCCGCCAGTCCCCGCCGTGCGGGTCGTGGCCCTGCCCGTCCTGCCCGTCCTGCCGGTCCTGCCCGTCCTGCCGGTCCTGTTGGTCCTGCCGGTCCCGCCGGTCCTGTTGGTCCTGCCGCTCCCGTCGGCCGGGCGTGCCGGCCCGCTCCGGACGGGACGGGCCGGGGCGCTCCGGGACCAGGTGTTCGCCGTTGCGCAGCCGCCTGCGGACGTCCAGTGCCGTGGCCGGGGAGACCCCCGCGGCCACGGCGATCTCGCGGATGGGGGCATCGGGCCGCTGTGCCAGCAGATCGCCCGCCCGCAGTCGGCCCGCGGTGGCGTCCAGCGGTCGGACCCTGCCGTCCCGTCCCACCCGGGCCGTCACGTCCGTACGTCCGGATCCCTCGGCCGAGCGCCGGCGGATGGCTCCGACCGTGGTGGCCGACAGACCCGTCACCGAGGCGACCTTCCGGTCCGACCACTGTGGACGCGCGTGCACGATCCGGGCCGCCGCCGCGGTCCGGTCGGCCTGCGACAACGGCAGCCCGTGCGCGATGTTCGTCTTCACCGCGACGATGAACGCGTCCTCGTCGTCACCGTCGTGGAACCGGACCAGGATGTCGCGCTGGCCGCGGAGTCTGGCCGCGCGCAGCCGGTGCATTCCGTCTATCACGCGCCGGGTCGGCACGTGCACGACGATCGGCGGCAGCACCGTCTCGGACAGCGCCAGGACCTGGATGTGTTCCGCGCTCTCCCCGGCCAGTCTCGGCGAGTCCGCCGGAAGCAGGGACGCGATCGGCACCCACTCCTCGCCGTCGTGGCATCCGTCGTCGGCTTCCTCTTCGTTCGACACCCCCGTGTCCTTTCCTCGGCACGTCGCTGCGCAAGGACTCCGCTACTCAGGTGGTGCGGCCATCGGGATCCGCGGCCCGGCGACCGGCCGGTGACACGACGGGCGGCGACCCGTGCTGTGGTGGGCCGTGGAGGACGGCACCGGGCAGGGGTCGCCGGGCGATCCGGAACGCGTCACCGGTGAACGTCGAGGCCGCCCTCGCGGGCATCAGGAACAGTCGACTCGAACATGCCGTGTGTCTCCCCCGATTCGGCAGCACCAGGCCGGTATCGAGCAGAATACTGATCTTCCTCCGGATATGGCAGGCTCACCTCAACTATGGCTTGAATCCGCGTCAATATCCGGCCGGGCCCTGTCCTGCCCCGGTTCCCGCGTCGATCATCCCCGCGGCGAGCGTCGTCCCGTCCTGCGGGTCGACGAGCAGGAACGAACCCGTGCGCCTGTTCTCCCGGTAGTCGTCGACGGCGAGCGGCTCGGCGGTGCGAATCCGTACCCCGCCGATCTCGTTGACGGACAGACCGTCCTCGCAGGGCAGCCGACGGGCGTCGGTGACGTCCGTGCGGTAGTCGATCCGCTCCACCATCGCCTGGACCGTGCGGGTGGTGTGCTTGAGCAGCACCCGCTGTCGCGGCCGCAGCGGGCGGTCGTGCAGATGGCACACGCTGGCGGTGATGTGCCGCAGCAGCTGTGGAGCGGGGCCCGCGCTCAGCAGGTCGCCCCGGGAGATGTCGATCTCGTCGGCGAGCCGGACGGCCACCGACTGCGGTGCCCTGGCGCTGTCGGTCTCCCTGCCGAGCACGCTGAGGCCGACGACCGTGCTGGTCTGCCCGGACGGCTGTACGACGACGCGGTCGCCGACCTCGACGACGCCGGAGACGAGTTGCCCGGCCGGCCAGCGCTCCACCACCTGCCGGTGCTGCGAGGGGTGCCGGATCACGTACTGCACCGGCAGGCGCAGCGGCCTGCCGACCGGGTCCGCTCCGACCGGCACGTTCTCCAGATGGGACAGCAGTGTCTCGCCCTCGTACCAGTCCATCCTGGTGGAGGGTTCGACCACGTTGTCGCCGGTCAGCGCGGACATCGGGATGGCGGTGACGTCCGTGATCCCCAACTCGCGCGCCCGCCGGGCGAACTCGTCCGCGATCGCGGTGAAGGCGGACTCCCGGTAGTCGACGGTGTCCATCTTGTTGACGGCCAGCACGACGTGCGGCACCCGCAGCAGTGCCGCGATCGCGCCGTGCCGCATCGTCTGCGCGACCACGCCGTTGCGCGCGTCGACCAGGATCACCGCCAGGTCGGCGGTGGAGGCGCCGGTGACCATGTTGCGCGTGTACTGCACATGACCGGGGGTGTCGGCGAGGATGAACCGGCGTGCGGGCGTCGCGAAGTAGCGGTAGGCCACGTCGATGGTGATGCCCTGTTCCCGTTCGGCCCGCAGGCCGTCGGTGAGCAGAGCCAGGTCGGGGCCGTCCTGACCCCGCCTGCGGGACACCTCCTCGATGGCCGTCGCCTGGTCGGCGAGGACGGACTTGGTGTCGTAGAGGAGCCGTCCGACCAGGGTGGACTTGCCGTCGTCGACCGACCCGCAGGTGGCCAGCCGCAACAGGCTCCCCGGGGGCCGGCCGGTGGAGCACGTCTGAACTGCCGCTTCCGCGACGCCTGCTGACATGTCTAGAAGTACCCTTCTCGCTTGCGGTCCTCCATGGCTGCCTCGGACAGCCGGTCGTCGGCCCTGCTCGCGCCGCGCTCGGTCACCCGGCTCGCGGCGATCTCCGCGATCACCTCGCCCACCGTCGAGGCGGACGAGTCGATCGCGCCGGTGCAGGACATGTCGCCGACCGTGCGGTACCGGACCCGGCGCTCGCACAGGGACTCGTCGTCCCGGGGGCCGCCCCAGTCGCCGGGCGCCAGCCACATGCCGTCGCGCCGGAACACCTTGCGCCAGTGCGCGAAGTAGATCTGCGGCAGTTCGATGCCTTCCTGCTCGATGTACTGCCAGACGTCGAGCTCGGTCCAGTTCGACAGCGGGAAGACACGGAAGTGCTCGCCGGGCCGGTGGTGGCCGTTGTACAGCTGCCACAGCTCGGGCCGCTGCCTGCGCGGCTCCCAGGCGCCGAACTCGTCCCGGAGGCTGAACACCCGTTCCTTGGCGCGTGCCTTCTCCTCGTCGCGCCGGCCGCCGCCGAACACGGCGCCGAAGCGGCCGTCGCCGATGGCGTCCAGCAGGGGAACGGTCTGGAGCGGATTGCGGGTGCCGTCCGGCCGCTCCTGGAGCGTTCCGTCGTCGATGTACGACTGCACGGACGCCACATGGAGCCGGAGGGCGTGCCGCTCGACGACGCGGTCCCGGTAGGCGATCACCTCGGGGAAGTTGTGGCCGGTGTCCACGTGCAGCAGGGAGAACGGCAGTGGCGCCGGGGCGAACGCCTTGAGCGCCACGTGCAGCATGACGATCGAGTCCTTGCCACCGGAGAACAGCAGCGTCGACCGGTCGAACTCCCCCGCCACCTCGCGGAAGATGTGGGCCGCCTCGGCCTCCAGGGTCTCCAGGTGCGTCAGCGGGGGCGCCGTCCGCGGCCGCGGGCCGAGGCGTCCGGGACGGCCGGCGGGCGCGATCTGCGCCGGGGCGGTCACGACAGCCCCCGGGCCGTGAGCAGCGCGCGCACCTGACGGACCGACTCGTCGACGGTCTGGTGCTGGGTGTGGACCCGCAGATCGGGGTCGACCGGTATCTCGTAGGGGTCGTCCGCGCCGGTGAGACCGCTGAGTCGGCCTGCCGCCTGCCTGGCGTAGAGGCTCTTGACGTCCCGGTCGGCGCAGATCTCCACCGGGGTCGCCACATGCACCTCGACATAGGGGACCCGGCGGTCCGCGTGCAGGTCACGCACCGCGGCGCGGGACAGCGCGTAGGGGGCGATGACCGGCACCAGCACGGTGACGCCGTGCCCGGCGAGCAGCCCGGCCACGTAGCCGATCCGCCGTACGTTGGTGTCCCTGTCCTCCTTCGAGAATCCCAGTTCCGCGGAGAGCGCGGCACGGACCTCGTCACCGTCGAGCACCTGGACCCGGTGTCCGCCGGAGCGCAGGTGCTCGGCGAGACCCACCGCGATGGTGGTCTTGCCCGCGCTCGGCAGGCCGGTCAGCCATACCGTGCCGCCCTGCCACTCGGCTGGTGTGTCATTCGGTGGTGCGCTCATGTGCGGATCTTCCTTTCGTGTCGGCCGGGGTTCACAGCGGGTGCAGTCCGGGGAAGGTCAGGCCGAGGTTCTCGGGCCGGCCCATGCGGATGTTGAGGCACTGGAGGGCGTTGCCCGCGCCGCCCTTGACCAGGTTGTCCAGGGCGGCGATCGTGGTCAGCCGGCCGCTGTCCTCGTCGACCGCGTAGCCGACGTCGCAGTAGTTGGAGCCCAGGAGGATCTTCGGGTCGGGGTAGCGGAAGGTGCCGCGCTGGTGCGCGACGACCCGGACGAAGGGCTCATCGGCGTACTGCTCGCGAAAGGCGCGGCGCACGGTCTGCTTGTCCACACCGGGGCGCAGCGTGGCGTGGCAGATGGTCTGGACCCCGCGGACCGCCTCGACGCCGGTGGCGGTCATCGCGGCGGACAGGCCCAGATGCCGTGCGATCTCGGCCTCGTGGCGGTGCCCGGTGGGCGCGAACACCCGCATGGAACCGCTGCGTTCGGCGTGCAGGTTGGCCGGACCGGCCATGGCCCCCGAGCCGCTGGAGCCGGTGCGGGCGTCGAACTGGGCCCCTTGCTCCAGGTCGATCAGATCCCGGGCCACCAGGGGGTACAGGGCGAGTACGCCGGCCGTGGCCATGCACCCGGGGACACTGACCAGGTCCGCGGTGCGCAGCCGGTCGCGGTGCAGTTCGGGAAGGCCGGGCACGAAGTCGCCCAGCAGATGCGGGGCGAGGTGCTCCTCGCCGTAGTAGCGCCTGAAGACCTCGGTGTCGTCGAGGCGGAAGTCCCCGGTCAGGTCGAACACGAACTTGGACCGCTGCGTCCAGTGGTCGATCTGGGTCATCGCCACCCGGTGCGGCAGCGTCAGGAACACCGCGTCGCACTCTTCGACCTCGTCCGCCGAACAGAACGTCAGATCGGTGGCGGACCGCAGATTCGGATGCACCCCGTCGATCCGTTTCCCCGGGAAACGGGACGAGACCGCGCCCACCACCTCGACCTCGGGATGGCCCAGCAGCAGCCGCAGCAACTCCCCGCCGATATATCCGGCCGCACCGGCCACCGCCACCCGTATCACGGCCGTATCCCCCTCGCTGCAATGCGCCGACGCGTCATCACGACTCCTTTCCGGTCGAACCGACGACCCATGCGGAGAAAACTACAAACCCAGAAGTCCCACTCGCGTCCGCGACGAACACAGCTTCCAGGAGTCGTCCGAATTAGATTCGCGTCCCACGACTAAGCATCTCGATTACCCGATGTGAGCGCCGTGCGTGCCAGTCTTGCAATCGGCCCCTATGCGTCGAGGAGTTCAGTGCGGCGTTCCCGGCGCCGCCATCACCTCACCGAGAGAGAGACGGATCAGATGAGGGTCACCCAGAATCCTGATTTCCGGCGGCTGCGGGCCGCGCAGGGCGTCAGTCAGATAGGCAGCCAGATCGGTTTCCTGGCGCTGCCCCTCGCCGCCCTCCAGGTGCTGCACGCCAGCGTGTTCGAAGTCAGTGTGCTCACGGCCGCGCAGATCGTGCCCTTCCTGCTGATCGGTCTGCCCGCCGGGGTGTGGGTGGACCGGATGCGCCGACGGCCCGTCCTGATCAGCACCGACCTCTTCCGTGGGGTGCTGCTGCTCACCGTCCCGCTGGCCTACGCGCTGGACGTGCTCTCCCTGGGGCAGCTCTACGTGGTCGCGTTCGGGCAGGGTGTCGCCACCGTGTTCTTCGACGTCGCCTACCAGTCGTATCTGCCGGACGTCGTCGAGGACGATCAACTGACCGAGGGCAACGCACAGTTGGAGCTGGCCCGGTCGGCGTCGCAGCTGATCGGACCCAGTGCGGGCGGCTGGCTGATCTCGGCGTTGAGGGCCCCGGTCGCGCTGGGCGCCGACGCCCTGTCCTTCCTGTTCTCCGCGTTCATGGTGTCGCGCATCCCCGCCGAGCGGGAGAAGCCGGTGGTGAAGGACGGCAACCGGCCGACCTGGTCGGTGCTGTGGAAGGAGGTCGGCGAGGGACTGGCCTTCGTACGCCACCACCGCCTGCTGGCGCCGCTGGCCGGGGTCGGGGGGCTGCTGAACTTCTCCTACGGCATGGTCGCGGCCATCTTCACCACCTACGCGGTGCGTGAACTGGGCTTCTCCGCCGGCAAGCTGGGCACCTTGATGGCGATCGGTTCGCTGGGCGTCGTCGTGGGGGCCGTCGTGGTCCGCAGGCTGTCACAGCGCCTGGGCACCGGACCGAGCATCGTGCTGGGTGCGCTCCTCAACGGCGTCGGCCCCCTGTTCACCCCCGCCGCGCCCGCCTCGTCCCCCGAAGCGGTGATCGCCTGCGGCCTGTTCCTCCAGTCGTTCGGCGTGGTGCTCTTCAACGTGAACCAGGTCAGCCTGCGTCAGAGCATCACCCCGCGAGCGCTCATGGGCCGTATGACCGCCACGATCCGGTTCGTCATGTGGGGCACGCTGCCCGTCGGATCGCTGTGCGCCGGTGCGCTCGCCTCGAACATCGGCCTGCACCGGGCCCTGTGGGTGTCGGCGTCGGTCGGCGCCCTGGCCTTCCTCGGGGCGCTGTTCTCCGGCGTCCGCACCGTGGGTACGAAGGAGGTTCCGCTGCTGGCCCCGACGGCGGACACCGAGACCACCGGCACCGCGGCCGCCGGCACCGAGACCGTCGCCCCCGAGACCGCCGGCACCGTGGCCGCCGACGAAGCCGCGGAACAGTACGACCGCGCCGCCGCCGGGTGAGTTCACGGCCGGCGCATTCACGAGCGTATTGACCCGGCTCTCCCGCCGTCGAATCCCTCGATCACCACAAAGCTTCCCTGGTTCCACCATTTCTGCCGACTGGCGCGCTTTTCCGACGCCAGACCTGGATGTGCGATCTGGAGGCCCATACGTGAAATCCGTACTCATCCTCTCCAAGTGGAATGCCGGCGCAGTGGTCCCTGCTGCCGACCAGTTACGGTCCCGCGGAATCCGGCCGGTACTGATATCCGAGATTCCGGACACCCGTCACCGCGACTCCTGCGACGACCACGTCGTGGTGGACTGGGACAGCGAGGACCTGCCCGCGCTCATCGACCGGCTCGACGAGCGCGGCATCGTCCCTCTCGCGGTCGTCAACCTGATCGAACCGCTGCTCCCCTGGCAGGGCGGCCTGGCCGCGCACTACGGCCTTCCGGGCGCCGGCGTCGGCCTCGACGTGCTGGCCAGCAAGGTGCTGGTCCGGGAGCGTATGCGCGACCTGGGGCTGTCCTCCATCGGCTTCTGCGAGAAGCCGGCGGAGGTGGACTTCTTCCCCGCCATCGTCAAGCCCTCGCGCGAGTCGACGGCCTCGCGGCTGGTCCGCCGGGTGGACGGCCCGGCCGAACTCCTCGCCTACGAGCGCCACCTGGCGGAGCGCGGCTTCGGCGACACGGAAATGATCATCGAGGAGTATCTGCCCGGGGTCGAGTTCTCCGTGGACGGCCCCGTCGTGGACGGCCGCTTCCATCCGGTCCTGGCGGTCGAGAAACCCGACCACGACGAGGTCAGGCACCACGACGCGGGGCTGCGGGTCCATCCTCCGCAGCAGGACCACGTGCGGGCCGGCGTGCCGGTCCTGACCGCGATGCTCGACGCGTTCTGCGCCGATCTCCGCCTCGACCAGCTCTGGCTGCACGTCGAGGGCCGGGCCGACGAGAGCGGCCGGACGGAACTGGTGGAGATCAATCCCCGGTTCGGCGGCGGCATGTATCCGACGGCGATACAGGAGATCAGCGGGATCGACCCGGTGGAGGCGATCGTCTCCATGGCACTGGGCGAGTTCACGCTGGAACGACCGGGTCCGCTGCGCGACCGGACGGTCATCGGGTGGGTCGACGTGGAGGCCGACGAGCTGGGCCGGGTGGAGATCGGCGCCACGGAGGAGGACCTGTGCGCGCTCCCGGGCGTCGTCAAGGCGGTGGTCGTCGACGGCTACCGGGTGACCGACCTGGAGCAGGAGAACTACTTTCTCCGTTTCGCGCTCACCGCCGACTCGGTGAGTGAATTGCGCGCTCGCGCGGCGGACGTCCTGAACGCCGTAGGCGAATGGCGCGTCGTATGAGATTCGGCGGCTCGCGTTTCTGTCCCCGACCGGAGGAGAACAAGGGAATGGATCGGCTGAAGTTCACGCTCGGCAATGCGCGCGACGACCTGCTGCGGGACGGCGACGACTGGGACAAGTTCAGCCGGTTCTGGGAGGACCTGCCGCTGGACCCGTACATGGGAGACGGCGGCACCTATCGCCGTCGTAAGCACTCCCTGATCTCGTACACCGTCGCCGACGGCACCGTCGCCTCGATCGACCAGGACGGTTTCCTCCAGAGCAAGGAGATAAACCGTCTGAACGGCGGCATCGTGCGGCGCTTCGAACCGGCCGACCAGGCGCTGCTGGACACCTCCGTGTTCCGCCGGCTGCTGGCCCATTTCGTCGCCCGCATCGAACGGAGCACGCCCGACGGTGCGCCGGTGCCCGCGGTGCGCCGGATCAACGTCCATCAGCACCGCATCGTCGCCACCCAGCGGGAAACCGGGAATCCGACCCCGGAGGGGATCCACCGGGACGGTGTCGAGCACATCGTCATGATGCTGATCGCACGCAGGGACGTCACCGGCGGAGTCAGCACGCTCTACGACAACACCAGGTCACCGGTACTGACCCACACCCTGACGGACCCCGGGGACTACATATTCCTGGACGACCGCACGGCCATGCACTCCGTGTCCCCGGTGCGGGTGGCCCCCGCGGCCGCGGAGGGGTACCGCGACATGTTCTTCCTGGAGTTCTGCTGACGGGCGGGAGCCTCCGAGGCGGCCTCCCCCGGCCGGACTCCGCTCGCGTAGCGGGACAGCACGGCCTGGGCGTCCTCGCCCCGGAGCGCCGACAGCAGCTCGGACACCTGCTCCCGGCCGCGCACGACGTTGACCGTGCGGCACTGGCGGGTGATCAGGACGGCTCCCTCGTGGAGCTGCTGGTAGCCGAAGAGGCGTGCGGTACGCATGGTTCTCCGATCGATGAGGGCCGTGGGTCATCGGCTCGGAAGGCCGACAACGGCCGTCCTGCCATGTGGGACACGCTACGCGCCGGCCGGCACCGCGGGCGTCCTCGGCAAATTCAATGAGGGAGCCGCACCGCGTTGATGCGGGGCCTTTTCGGCTACGCATTCCGATTGCCGGGGTAAGCGGGGCGCTTATCCGCAGAAGGAGAGGGTCGGCGTGACGCGTACCCGCGAATGCGTTCACCGGGGACGCACCTGACGTCGACCCGACCGTACCGTCTTTCCCGACGTGACAGACCGGCGGTCCGCCCCGGAAAACCGATGGAAAGGAACACCGCATGCCCACCATGCAGGCCTGTCCCGAATGCGAGGACGAGGTGCAGATCAGCCAATCGGCACGGCTCAACGAGATCGTCGACTGCGCGGGCTGCCGCAGCGAACTGGAGATCGTCGCGCTGAGCCCGATGGTGCTCGCCCGCGCGCCCGAGGTCGAGGAGGACTGGGGAGAGTAGCGGCCACGCGCGATCCACCGGGGCCCGACCGCGGCCCGCGTAGCGGCGGTCGGCCCGCCCCGCCCCGTATCCCATCCGATTCCCGGCGAACTGGAGACACTGTGACCACCAGACCGCTCATGGTCATCAAGTGCGGCGGCAATCCGTCCGTCGACGCCGCGGGCATCTGCGCCGACGTCGCCAGGCTCGCCGGCGAAGGAAACTCGATCCTCCTGGTGCACGGCGGCTCGGGGGAGATCGCACGACTGGCCGGGCGACTGGGTGTCCCGCAACGCACGCTCGTCGCCCCGGACCAGGTGTCCACCCGGTACACCGACCCGGCCACCCTGGAGGTGGTCGTCCTCGCGCTGGCCGGCGGGGTCAAACCGATGATCGTCGCGGAGCTGTCCCGGCTCGGGGTGCCCGCGGTCGGTCTCACCGGCCTGGACGGCGGCATGCTGCGCGCCCGCCGCAAGTCCGTCGTGCGCTCCGTCGTGGACGGCCGCACGACCCTGGTCCGGGACAATCTCAGCGGCCGGCTCGGCGAGGTGCGTACCGAACTCGCCGAGTCCCTGCTGCGCTCCGGCTTCGTGCCGGTGGTCTCGCCGCCCGCGCTCGACGAGCACGGTCAGGCGGTGAACGTCGACGCCGACCGCGTCGCCGCCGCGCTCGCGGCGGCACTCGGCGCGGAGCGGCTGGTGCTGCTGACCGGCGCACCGGGGGTGCTCGCCGACCCTTCCGACGAGACGAGCGTGCTGAACACCTACGAGGTACCCGCGTCCGGCGCGCCCGGCGGGGGCATCGGCGGTGGCATGGCGCTCAAGCTCGTCGCGGCACGCGAGGCGCTGTCCGGCGGAGTGCCGTCGGTCCGCATCGCCGACGGTCGGGTGGCGGACCCGGTCAGCCGGGCCCTGGCCGGATCCGGCACCGCCGTGACGATCGGTCCGCCGTCCGGTCACCGGCTCGCCCCAACCCTTCCGCCCGTGGTGTCCACCTCCCAGGGAAAGTAGTTGACCATGCCAAGCAGTTCTCCGGTGCCCGTCAAGCGCGTCGCGTTCGTCGACGCGTACGCGATGGGACGCCTCCTTCTGCCCGTCATGAACCGGCTCGGCATAGAGAGCGTGCACGTCGAGTCGCCGCATCCCGATGTCCACCTGGTCCGGCTGCCGTTCCCCGAAGGCTTCGTGGCCAGGGTGCGCCACGACGGTGATGTCGCGGCCACCGCCGCCGCGCTGCGCGAGCTCGGGGTCGAAAGGGTGATCTCCTCCGGCGAGTCGGGCGTCGAGCTGACCGACCGGCTCGCCGCCGAACTCGGCACGCCCGGCAACGGGATGAGCCGGCCGGCGTCGCGCCGCAACAAGTACGACATGGTCCTGGCCCTGCGCGACGCGGGGGTCGAGTCCGCGGCCACGATCGTCTCGGCCGACGCCGAAGAGATCGTCAAGTGGGCCGAGGAGGGCGTGGGTTACCCGGTCGTCCTGAAGCCGGTCGCCAGCTGCGGCACCGACAACGTCGTGGCGTGTGCGTCCGCGGACCAGGTCCGCGCCGTCCACGAAAAGATCATGACCAGTCCGGACCGGACCGGCCTGCCCAACACCACCGTCCTGGCACAGGAGTTCCTGGACGGGGACGAGTACTTCGTCAACGCGGTCAGCCGAAACGGCAGGCACCACACCGCCGAGATCTGGCGGTACCACAAGACACGGCTGCCCGGCGGCAACATCATCTACGACTACAACGAGCCGCTGGCACCGGACGATCCGCAGGCCGAGCAGGTCGAGGCCTATGCCCACCAGGTGCTCGACGCCCTGGAGGTCCGCAACTGGGCCAGCCACACCGAGGTCATGCTGACCGCCAGGGGACCGGTGCTCGTCGAGTGCGCCGCACGCTTCGGCGGAGGGCAGGTCCCGGAGATCGCCAGCCGCTGCCTGGGCACCAACCAGATCGAGCTCGTGGGCCTGTCCGTCGTGGACCCCGACGCGTTCGACCTGCTGCCCACCACCGCGTACCGGTTGCTGGAACGTCTGCGGTACGTGCATCTCGTCAACCCGAACGATCACGGCGTGGCCCCCTCCGACGAGGCGATGGCCGCCGTCCGCGCGCTCCCGTCGTACGTCCACGCCGTCACGACGCGTCCGGCCGGGGAGCCGCTGCCCCGCACGGTCGACGTCGCGACCCAGCCGGGGTACGTGATCCTCATCTCCGAGGACCCGGAACAGCTCGACGCGGACTACCGCCGGCTCCGGGAGATCGAACGCGATCACCTCTACGCCGACCCGGCGTCGTGAGCACGGAGACGGCGGACCGGGCACGCGGCAACGAGCCGCGGTTCCGTGACACCCTGCGCGGTCTGCCCCGCCGGGTCTGGATCATCAGTCTCGGCAACCTGATCCTGCAGGCCGGCAGCTTCCTGCCGGTGTTCATCGTGCTCTACGTGACCCAGCACGGTCACTCCGCCGGGGCCGCGGGGCTCGTGCTGGGCGCGTCCGGACTGGGCCGGGTCCTCGGCAACGTCATCGGCGGCCATCTCACCGACACCATCGGCCGGCGCTGGGCGATCCTGCTGTCCGTCGTGGCGACCTCGGGGCTGACGGCCTCCGTGCCGTTCCTCGGACCGCTCCCCACGATCATCGCCGTGGTCGGTCTCATCGGCCTGGTGTCGCAGATCTACCGGCCGGCCATGGCGGCGGTGCTGATCGACTCCGTGTCGTCCGCCCAGCAGCGGCTCGCCGCCTTCGGGGTGCTCCGGTTCGCCCAGAACATCGGCTCCACCCTGGGCGGTGTGCTCGGCGGTGTGCTGGCGAGCATCTCCTATGCGGGACTCTTCCTGGTGGAGGCCGGGGCGCTGCTGCTGTTCGGCGTGATCGTGGCCGTGCTGCTGCGCGACGCGCCGCAGCCGCGGTCCGGCTCCGGCGCCGCACGGACAGGGGCCGAGCCGGCGGTCGGCTACCGGCAGGTGCTCGCCGACCGGGTCCTGGTGCGGTTCCTGCTGATGACCGTGTTCTCCATGTTCGCCTACATCCAGACCGCCGTCGGTCTGCCCCTGCACATCGACGACGTGGGGCTGAGCGCGCGTGACTTCGGTCTTCTCATGGGGCTCAACGGTCTGCTGGTGGTGCTGCTGGAGCTGCCCATCACCAGTGTGATCTCGCGGTACCGGCCGGAGCACGTCCTGGCCTTCGCCAACCTGCTCACGTGCGGCGGTCTGGCGCTGTCCGGGTTCACCGCCGGGATGGCCCTGCTCGCGGCGACGGTGGTGGTCTGGACGTTCGGCGAGATGGCGTACTCCTCCGTCGTCCAGGCCCATCTGGCGAGTCTGACCCCGCCGGGGATGGTAGGTCGCTACCAGGGGCTGTACGGCGCCGCCTACGCGCTCGGCACGGGCGCCGGACCGGTCATCGGCGCCGCCGTGTACGCGATCGGCCCGTGGGTGCTGTGGACCGTGGTCGGGGTGCTGGGCGTGGTGTGCGCCCAGCTCAGTCTGGGGCTGCGCGGTCCGGACGCCGTGGCCGGCGAACCGGTCCCCGAACCCGGCGGCGCACCACCCGGCGCCACCGCCTGACGGAGGGTCCGCGCCCTCGGCCGGGGTCGGCATGCCGATCCCGGCTCGGAGCTCCGGACAGAAGCGGGGTCCGCCGGGCCCCGCTTCTGTCCGGAGCTCTTCGGCCTGCCCGGAACACCGTGGCGCGCGGCACGGGCGCCGCACGCCTTCCGGTCGCTGCCGTGGTTCCGTGGTCCCAAGAAGGAAGCCGCCGCGGGCCGCAGGGGAGCTCCCCAGA
>NZ_JBEOWS010000206.1:0-17285 GCF_040296125.1 Streptomyces sp. NPDC002265
CCGCGGCCACCGCGTCGCGGGTGCCGATGGTCTCCGGGAAGTGATAGCCGGTGTCGAGGAAGACCACGGCCACTCCCGGCTTCACCCGGGCCGCCGCCGAGGAGTTCCCCGACGGCCCGTCGACGTCACCGGATCCCGCGCCCGACCCGCACCGCCCCCGGCGGCCCGGCTGTCGCGCCCGCGGCCGTACCCGTGTCCATCGCCGTGCCCGTCGCCGTTACGACGCTGCCAGCACGCCCGTCCGGTAGATCGTGCCCGTGCAGGCGTTGGACACCGCGACCGAGGCCGTCGGCGAGCCCGCCTCCGGGGTGTACGAGGCGACCACACTGCCGTCGGCCGTGCCGTCCGCCCTGATCGTCTGTGCGGAGGTGCCGGTGTCGCCGCCGGTGGTGGAGCCCGACGCGGCGCTCCCTCCGCTGGGGCTCGGGCTCGGGGCGGGGGTGCCGCCGCCGCTGTCGGAGCCGTTGCCCGCGCCGGTGGTGGGACAGGTAGCCGAGGGCACCCAGGCGAACTTCACCTCGTAGGCGGAGCCGGGCGCGATGGTCAGCTGGGGGACGTAGAGCGACGGGTCGGGCAGTCCGGCCGCCGCGTCGCCCGCGGCATGTTCCACGACGGTGATCCGGGTGGCGTCCGCGGCCCCCTGGGCGAGCAGCGAGACGCTGCCGGGCCCGCCGACCGTACAGCCCGTGGTGGAGACGTTGGCGACCCGGAAGGTGCCGTAGACGACGCCGGCCGAGTCGGGGACCTCGGCGGTCGCGCTGCTGGAGCCGAGCTGGCCGGCGGTGCAGACGGGGTCGGTCTGCGTGCTGCTGGCGGTGGGGTCGGCGGAGGCGCCGGTGGCGTTGCCGGGGTCCTTGCTCTGGCCGGTGTCCTTGGGGCCGTCCTGGCCGGTTCCGGTCTTGCCGCCGCTCCCGCCGGAGATGCCGGCGCCGCCGTCCGGGTTCTTGCCCGAGGTGGCACCGCCCTGCGCCTGGGAGCTGTCGGCCGCGATCGACGGGTCGGCGTCGGAGGCGCCGGAGTAGGAGACGTGCAGCAGGGCGGGGATGGCGGTGCCGACGAAGAGGGCGGCGGCCGCCATGCCGACGGCTGCCTGCCGCTTGCGCGCCCGGCGGGCGGGTACCGCGCGCCGCAGATGGTCCAGGGTGCCGTCGCGCGGCTCCATGTCCCGGACGGCCTCGTGCAGCAGGCTGCGGAGCGCCAGCTCGCCCGAGTCGAGCCCGGCCGGGCTCTTTTCGTCAGGGCTGTGGTTCACGGTTCCGTTCCCAGCGTGCGATTGCTTCGGTCCTTGCTCGTGCGGCGACGTCATCGGCTCGTGCCACGCGTACGGCTCGTGCCGCTCATGGGAGTCCCTGCCCTCGGCTTCTTCCCTCACGCCGTCGCCTCCATGGCGACGCGCAGGGCCGCGATGCCACGGGACCCGTACGCCTTCACCGAGCCCAGCGAGATGCCGAGCGCCTCGGCGACCTGGGCCTCGGTCATGTCCGCGAAGTAGCGCAGCACCAGCACCTCGCGCTGGCGGCGCTGGAGGCCCTTCATCGCCTTGATCAGGGAGTCGCGCTCCAGCTGGTCGTAGGCCCCTTCCTCGGCGCTCGCCATGTCCGGCATCGGCTTGGAGAGCAGCTTGAGGCCGAGGATGCGCCGGCGCAGCGCGGAGCGGGAGAGGTTGACGACCGTCTGGCGCAGATAGGCGAGGGTCTTCTCCGGATCGCGCACGCGCTTGCGGGCCGAGTGGACGCGGATGAACGCCTCCTGGACGACGTCCTCGCAGGAGGCGGTGTCGTCGAGCAGGAGCGCCGCGAGTCCGAGCAGCGAGCGGTAGTGGGCGCGGTAGGTCTCGGTGAGGTGGTCGACGGTCGTGCCGGCCGCAACGGTGTCGTCGGCGCCGTCACGCTGGCTCGGGATGCGGGCGGGCCGCGCTGCGGGCACGGGCGAGATCACCGGCATGCCGCCGGGCATGCGCGGCGGTCGGGGCGGGCGCAGCACGATGCCGCGGGGCGCCGCTGTGAGTTCGAGTACCTCTGCCACGCCAGTTGGACACGCTCCCCCCGGTGAGGGTTGTACGTGCCGGGCGTCACTTTTACTTTCGCGTCGGCTGTGCCGGCCGACGGTCTCGCGTCAGGCAGCACAACGAACGTTGCCTCGATTGCCCTCATGCGTCCCGCTCTTCCCCTATGTCGATACGCGGGCGTCCCCACTCCCGCGCCACGGTGTCCCCACGCCTGGATCACACACGCCCCCACACCCGGAAGGGCGACCGCAAAGACGCTCCCCGCCCTCGGCGCGGTTGCGGAGGACGGGGAGAAAATCTTCGGTCGTGCGGGCCTCATGATCAAGTGGTTTGGACCACCGGTCCGCCCCACCCGCCTCACAAGCACCGCACACGCGACACATGGATAGTACAAAGAAGAACACCTGGATAGTACAAATAAGATGGCCGCGGCCAGGCATCATCCCCGGCGGCCGGCCCCTCAGCCGAGCTCGGCCGCCACCAGTTCGGCGATCTGCGCGGTGTTGAGCGCGGCGCCCTTGCGCAGATTGTCGCCGCACACGAACAGTTCCAGCGCGGTCGGGTCGTCCAGCGACCGGCGCACCCGCCCGACCCAGGTCGGATCCGTGCCGACCACGTCGGCGGGCGTCGGGAACTCGCCGGCGCCCGGATCGTCGTACAGGACGACCCCGGGGGCGGTGGCGAGGATCTCCCGGGCCCGCCCCACGGTCACCTCGCGTTCGAAGCGGGCGTGCACGGTGAGCGAGTGCGTGGTCACCACCGGGACCTGTACGCACGTCACCGCGACGGGCAGCTCCGGCAGTCCGAGGATCTTGCGGGACTCGTCCCGCACCTTCATCTCCTCCGACGACCAGCCGTCCGCGCGCAGCGATCCGACCCACGGCACGACGTTCAGGGCCACCGGCTCGGGGAAGGGCCCGGTGTCGTCCCCGACGGCCCGGCGCACATCACCGGGGCCCGACCCCAGCTCGGTGCCGACGACCAGGGACAGCTGCCGCCGCAGGGTCTCGACGCCCGCCCGTCCGGCGCCGCTCACCGCCTGGTACGACGAGACGGCCAGCGCGTGCAGCCCGAACTCGGCGTGCAGCGCGCCCAGCGCCACGATCATGGACAGGGTCGTGCAGTTCGGGCTGGCGACGATCCCGCGCGGCCGCACCCGCGCCCGGTGCGCGTTGACCTCGGGCACCACGAGCGGCACCTCGGGATCCATCCGGAAGGCGGCGGAGTTGTCCACGACCACCACGCCCCTGGCCGCGGCGAGCGGGGCCCAGTGCGCGGCGACCTCGTCGGGCACGTCGAACATGGCGACGTCGATCCCGTCGAAGGCCTCCTCCGACAGGGCCACCACCTCGACCTCCTCACCACGCACGGCCAGCTTGCGGCCGGCCGAGCGCGGCGAGGCGATCAGACGGATCTCGCCCCAGATGTCCGCGTGCTGGGACAGGATCTGGAGCATGACGGTGCCGACGGCGCCGGTCGCTCCCACGACCGCCAGCGCCGGCCGTGCGGAGCGACCGGTTGCGGTCATCAGCGGCCGGTGCCTCCGTAGACGACGGCCTCGTCGCTGTCGGAGTCCAGGCCGAAGGCGGTGTGCACCGCGCGGACGGCCTCCGGCACGTCGTCGGCACGGGTGACGACCGAGATGCGGATCTCGGAGGTGGAGATCAGCTCGATGTTCACGCCCGCGTCGGACAGTGCCTCGAAGAAGGACGCCGTGACACCCGGGTTGGTCTTCATGCCGGCGCCGACGAGGGAGATCTTGCCGATCTGGTCGTCGTAGCGCAGCGAGTCGAAGCCGATGCCCGACCGGTTGCGCTCCAGGGCGTCGATGGCCTTGCGGCCCTCGGTCTTCGGCAGGGTGAAGGAGATGTCCGTCAGGCCGGTCGCGGCCGCGGACACGTTCTGCACGACCATGTCGATGTTGACCTGGGCGTCGGCGATGGTGCGGAAGATCGCGGCGGCCTCGCCCGGCTTGTCCGGCACGCCGACGACCGTGATCTTGGCCTCGGAGGTGTCGTGCGCGACACCGGAGATGATGGCCTGCTCCACCTTCTGGACCCCTTGCTTCGGCTCGTTGCTGACCCAGGTGCCCTGGAGTCCCGAGAAGGACGAGCGCACATGGATCGGGATGTTGTAGCGGCGGGCGTACTCCACACAGCGGTGGAGCAGCACCTTGGAGCCGGACGCGGCGAGCTCCAGCATGTCCTCGAAGGAGATCCAGTCGATCTTCTTCGCCTTCTTCACCACCCGCGGGTCGGCGGTGAACACGCCGTCGACGTCGGTGTAGATCTCGCAGACCTCGGCGTCGAGGGCGGCGGCCAGGGCCACGGCCGTGGTGTCGGACCCGCCGCGCCCGAGCGTGGTGATGTCCTTCTTGTCCTGGCTGACACCCTGGAAGCCGGCGACGATGGCGATGTTGCCCTCGTCCAGCGCGGTGCGGATCCGGCCCGGCGTGACGTCGATGATCCGGGCTTTGTTGTGGACCGAGTCGGTGATGACGCCTGCCTGGCTGCCGGTGAACGACTGGGCCTCGTGGCCCAGGTTTTTGATCGCCATGGCCAGCAGTGCCATGGAGATACGCTCTCCGGCGGTCAGCAGCATGTCGAACTCACGCCCGGCAGGCATCGGGGATACCTGCTCGGCGAGATCGATCAGCTCGTCCGTCGTGTCGCCCATCGCGGAAACGACGACGACCACCTGGTGGCCGTTCTTCTTCGCTTCCACGATTCGCTTGGCGACGCGCTTGATGCCCTCGGCATCGGCTACGGAGGAGCCTCCGTACTTCTGCACGACAAGGCCCACGTGCGCTCCTCGCTCAGTTTTGTCTGATTTCCCGCACATACGCCGGTGTACTGCGGGGTCGGCTCAGTCTAACGAGCGCCCGAATTTCACCTCCGCGGTATCGCATGGTGAGATGTCCGGCCGCCCGCTCGTACCCAGAACACTCCCTGCCCACTGACACCCGCGGCACACAAACGGGGGCTGTGATTCAGCTTGCAGAGGCGGTAGGGGCAGAGGCGGTAGGGCAGAGGCGGTCGGGCGGCTGCGCGAGGGCGGAGCCGGGATCCCGGGCCTGGGATCCCCGCCCCCTCGCACCGACGGGCCCTAGGAGACCGGACCGAGCCCCAGCGGGCCCGCGATCTCCTGCGCCATGACCCGGCCGGCCTCGATCTCCAGCGCGTCGTCGCTCACGTCCTGGTCCGTGTCCAGGCCGTCCAGCTCCTCCAGGGGCTGGTCCAGCCGGACGTGGGCCAGCACCGAGTGCAGCGCCCTGAGCGTGGCCGAGGCCGTCGAGCCCCAGTTGGAGAAGTAGGAGAACTGCCACCACCACAGGGCCTCCGTGGTGCGGCCCGCGCGGTAGTGGGCCATGCCGTGGCGCAGGTCGGTGATGACGTTCGCGAGGTCGTCGGAGATCCGGGCCGGGACCGGCGCCTTGCGGGGCTCGTAGGGGTCGAAGACCTCCGAGTAGACGTCGATCGGGTCCAGCAGGCGGGCCAGGTTCTCGCGCAGGTCGTCCACGTCCGGCTCCGGGCCCGAGTCGGGCTCGTAGCGCTCGTCGGGGACGATGTCCTCGTGCGCGCCGAGCCGGCCGCCCGCCAGCAGCAGCTGGGAGACCTCCAGCAGGAGGAAGGGAACGGTCGAACCGGGTTCGTCGCCCTTCGCGACCTCGGTGACGGCTACCAGGAAGCTCTCGATCTGGTCCGCGATCTGGACCGCGAAGTCGTCCGGACTCGGCTCGATCGCGTGCAGCGTGGCGTCAGACATCTAGGAGTCGTCTCCCCTCGAAGGCGCGGCCGAGAGTGACCTCGTCCGCGTATTCCAGGTCGCCACCCACCGGGAGGCCGCTGGCCAGGCGGGTGACCTTCAGGCCCATGGGCTTGATCATGCGGGCGAGATACGTCGCTGTCGCCTCGCCCTCGAGATTCGGGTCCGTGGCCAGGATCAGCTCGGTGACCGCGCCGTCGGCCAGGCGGGCCAGGAGTTCCCGTATCCGCAGGTCGTCCGGTCCCACGCCCTCGATCGGGCTGATCGCGCCGCCGAGGACGTGGTAGCGGCCGCGGAACTCACGGGTGCGCTCGATGGCCACGACGTCCTTGGGCTCCTCGACGACACAGATGACGGTGGTGTCGCGGCGGCTGTCGCGGCAGATCCCGCACAGCTCCTCCTGCGCCACGTTGCCGCAGGTCGCACAGAAGCGGACCTTCGCCTTCACTTCGAGGAGGGCGTGCGCGAGCCGGCGGACGTCCGTCGGCTCCGCCTGGAGGATGTGGAAGGCGATCCGCTGCGCGCTCTTGGGACCGACGCCGGGGAGCCGCCCCAGCTCGTCGATGAGGTCCTGGACCACGCCTTCGTACAACGGACTGCCCTTCCTGGGTTTCGCTTCCTGGGTCTTCGAGGACTTTCAGTACGTACCGTAGTTGGCCGTCGCCCGTTCGAGGAAGGCGGTACGGGCCTGACTCGGTACGAACGTCAGAACGGCAGGCCGGGGATGCCGCTGCCGCCGCCCAGCCCCTGCGCCAGCGGGCCGAGCTTCTGCTGCTGGAGGGTCTGCGCGTTCTCGTTGGCCGCCTGGACCGCCGCGACGACCAGGTCGGCGAGGGTCTCGGTGTCCTCCGGATCCACCGCCTTCGGGTCGATCTTCAGGGCGCGCAGCTCGCCGGACCCCGTCACGGTCGCCCGCACCAGGCCGCCACCCGACTGACCGTCGACCTCCGTCCGCGCCAGTTCCTCCTGCGCCCGTGCCAGGTCCTGCTGCATCTTCTGGGCCTGCTGGAGCAGCTGCTGCATATTGGGCTGGCCACCACCGGGAATCACGATCAGCTCCTGGTTTCGTACGGCTGTCGGGGCGAGGTTTTCCTCGCCTGGCACGAGCCTACGTGGTCCAGGCAGGCATCGCCCTGGCACTCTTTCGAGTGACACGATTGTCCGTCCTATACCTGATCAAGCCCCTCTTCCAGGCGGAAAAGCATGGAAACCGGCCTCTTCGCCACCCATTGGGCAGTAGGAAGGATGCGGCGCATCAGCATCAGACGTCACGGTGGCGCGATGTGAGGATGTCAGTACGTCACGCAACGTGATCGGTCGGGATCAGTAGGGAGTGCCGGGTGGGTCAGCCGGAGATGCAGCCCGAGGGTCCGCCTCAGGACGGGCGCGGCGAGGGCCCGGCCGGGCCGCGGCCGGGCGATCTGACCGGGCGGGCGTTCCCGTCCGGCGACTGGGGCGAGCCCGCCACGCGGCTGGACGAGCTGTACCGGTGGGTGGAGCGCGGGGCGCTGGAGACCGCCGCCTGGTACCTGTCCGACCGGGTGGGCAAGCGGCGGGTCGCCTGGGCGCTGCGCACCGGTGCCGCGACCGGGGCGGCCGCGGGGGCCGCGCTGCCGTTCCTGGACTTCACCGGGGTCGCCGACGGGCTGGCGCCCTGGGGGTATCTCGCGCTGCTGCTGGCGGGGGCGTGCGTGGGCGTCGACCGGTTCTTCGGGGTGACGTCGGGATGGATAAGGGACGTGGCGACCGCGCAGGCGATCCAGCGGCGGCTCCAGCTGCTCCAGTTCGACTGGGCCTCGGAGAGCGTGCGGGAGGTGCTGGGACCGGCGGAGGGCACCGCCAGCGAGGCCGCCGAACGCTGCCTGGGCGTGCTGCGGCGGTTCTCGGAGGACGTGACCGAGCTGGTGCGCACGGAGACCGCCGACTGGATGGTGGAGTTCCGCACCGGGTCGGCACCGCTGGGCATCCAGTCGGCGATGGCCTCCGTGCCCCGGCAGGACACCGGGTCCGGACCGGGCCGCTTCCCCCTGCCACCGGGCCCGACCCGGCCGAACATGCCACGGCAGCGCCCGCCCGAACCTCGCTGAACCGGGCGGCCGGTACAGGTACAGACGCGGACATGGACACGGGCATGGACACGGACGCCTAAGCGCAGAGCTTCATGCCCTCCGGCGTCCAGCACGGTATGTGCCCATGGGTGCGGATCACGTCCTGGCCGTTGCCGCGCGCGAGATAGGTCAGGAAGCTCGACGCCAGCGAGTCGGCCGGGGGGCGGCCGTAGGTGTAGGCGTACTCGATCTCCCGGTAGGGGTAGTCGCTCGTGCCGTGCTCGATGGCGTCGACGGACGGCGGGTCGGCGTCGAGGTCCACATGGTGCAGGCCCGGCGCGCGGTCGGCCGCGTTGAGCTCGCTGTAGCCGATCGCGCCGGGCAGGTCGGCGACCGTCGACAGCACCTGGTCCGTCGAGTCCAGCTCGCAGCGGATCACCGGGGCCGTCGGGTCGTCCTTGTGGACGCAGTCGACGGAGGAGTTCGCGATCTCGCCCCGGCCCAGCACCCGGCGCTGGAAGACCTGCCGGGTCCCGGAGTTGGCGTCCCGGCTGACCATGCGCACGGCCAGGTCCGGCCCGCCCAGCTGCCGCCAGTCGGTGATCTCGCCGCGGTACAGCCGCCGTACGTCCCGCGTCGACAGGTTCTTCAGCGGGACGTCGTCGTTGACGACGAGCGCGAAGACGGACACGGCGATCCGGTTCTCGCGCAGTTCGGGCATGCCGGCGGGCTTGGGTCCGTCGGAGAGGGCGATCAGGGACGGCGCGCCCTTGCCGTTCTCACCGTTCTTGCCGTCCTGGCCGGCCTCCGCCAGGTCCCGGATGCCCGCCGTCGAACCGTGCGCGTCGACCACCACCGTCGACCCCGCGCAGTCCTGCTGGTACTTCTGCGCGACCTCCTTCAGCACCGGGGCGAAGGCCGTCGAGCCGGTGACCGTCAGGGTGCCGTGCGCGCAGCCGATGGGCGGCGGGGTCCCGTCGCCGGACACGACAATGCCGGCGAGGGTCAGCACGCTGAGCGTGAGCATGATGGTGATCATCCGGGCCGCCCGGCTGAACAGGGGCGGCTTCTCGTCCGGGGTCGCGCTGCGGTTGGGGTGCACCTCCCCGTCCCGGATGCCGCCGCTGAGCCGGATCTCGCAGCCCACGTCGCCGCCGGAGAGCAGCACGAGCAGCTTGAAATGGTCGCCCCGGTTGAGCGGGACGCGCGGGATGCGCAGGGTGTTGCCCTCGTAGCCGAGCCCGGCGGCCGGGGTGAAGTGGTCCATGAGGTGGTCGGTCCCGGACGGCTGGGTGACCGAGACGCCCCGGATGGTGCGCTCGGTGAACACCGCTGTCAGACCGTGGAGTTCACGTCCGGTGTAGTCGTTGTCGGCGATGCTCTGCGAACCGTCGTTCTCTATCCGCAGCAGGACCAGCGTGGCGTCCGCCATCCCCGGGGCCTCGTCGAACAGGCCCAGCCGCCTGTTGGCCCGGCCCGATCTGACGTCGTCGCCGATCGGGTTGTCCATCTGTACGCGGTAGCCGATCCGCTTGCGGCGCGGCACCCGGCGCTCGTACCAGACCATGACACCCGACGCGACGATGCCGAGGACCGCCGTCCCCACGGCCACGACGTTCTCTGCGCTCAGCCACTCCACCGTGGGTGCCCCCGCTGCCCCGAGCCGAAATCGTGCGGTCACCGTAAGGCCGCGCGAACGGGCATTCCAGGCCACGCCTGTGAAGTTCGCCGTACGTTCAACTACGCCTGCGACCGAGGGCACTTGCTCACCCTCTGACGTACGTCAGCGACTCCCCCGTGCTGGTGTTCACGCGCTCCAGGGCGCCGCTCGGCAGCAGCGTGACCTCGGTCGCCGCACCGGGCGAGCAGGAGGAACGCGGCTCGCCGGACGTCACGGTGGACGGACCGATCTCCAACGGGCCGTCCGTGCCCGGCTTCCGGGTCAGGTGCGCGGTGAACTCGCAGTGGTACGTGCCCTGTCCCGCCGGTCCTTCGGCGACCAGCGTGAGCAGCGCCTCGCCCACCCGGCCCTGCCGGATCGTCAGCCGGCGGGTGTTCGGGCCGGCGGCGCTGTCGATCGTGGCGGCCCAGGTGCCGAGGTACGCCTCGGGCACGGCTCCGTCGGCGGGCGGCTCGGAGGCGGGCACCGAGCTCGCCGGGCTCCCGGAGGGGCCGGGGGCCGTGGGATGCGCCGAGGCGGGGGCGGTGGTCGGCGCGGCGGTGGGGCCGGTGCCGGGGCGTCCGCCCCCGCTCATCAGGGCGAACACCGAGCCGCCCGCGGCCAGCGCGACGACCAGGGCGATCACGACGAGGAGTGCCGTGGAGCGGCCGTCGCGCGGCGGCGGCTCCTGCGGGCCGCCGGGCGGGTGGAACACGGTCGCGCCGGCGGGCGGAGGGCTGTACGACGGGGCGGCGCCGGGGTCGCCGTAGGGGTGGTACGGCCCGTGCGGTGCGGGTGCGCCGTACTGGGGGCGGCCGTAGGCCGGGTGCTGCACGGGGTGCTGCTGCGGATGCTGGGGGTGGCCGTGGGCGGGCTGGACGGGGGCCGGGGCCGCCGCGTCCGTCCGTTGTGCCGGGGCCGGGGCGGGCGGTCTCCCGGCGCCCGTGTCCGCGGCGGAACCGTCGTCCGCGGCGGACGCGTGCTCGGGGGCGGCCTCGGGGGCGGGCGTGTGCCCGAAAGCGGCCTGTGGGGCGGGGGTGTACCCGGGGGCGGCCTGCGGGCCGGGAGCGGGAACGGTCTCCTGCGCGGGCGTGGTCCCCTCCGGAACCCCCGGAACCCCCGGAGCCCCCGGAGCCCCCGGAGCCCCCGAAACCTCCGGGCTCCCCTGACCGCCCGGGCCTCCCCGGCCGTTGCCGTCTCCACCGCCGTCCCGGGCTTCCCCGCCGTCCCAGACTTCCCCGCCGCCCCGGACTTCCCCGCCGCCCCGGACTTCCCCGCCGCCCGGCTGCGCGGCGTCCGCGGGGTTCTCCGTCTCCAGCAGCCGCATCGCGTGCCGGCCGAGCTGGGCCACCAGTGCCGCGGGCAGCCAGGGATCACGGGAGCGGCCGCCCACGACGGTGTCCTGCGCGCCCGTCCGCTCCAGGATCGTGGCGAGCGAGGGCCGGGCCGCCGGGTCCTTCCTCAGACAGGCGCGGACGAGTTCGGCGATGCCCTCGGGCACACCCGTCAGATCGGGTTCCTCCTGGGCGATGCGGAACATCTGGGCGTGCACCCCGCTGTCCGCGGGCCCGAAGGGCAGGGCGCCGGTCGCGGCGTACACGAGCAGCGAACCGAGGCAGAAGACGTCGCACGCGGGGGTGACCCGGTCGCCGCGCACCTGCTCGGGGGCCATGAAGCCGGGTGACCCGACGAGCGAGCCGGTGCGGGTCAGCCCGTTCTCGGTCGGTGTCTCCAGGGCCCGCGCGATCCCGAAGTCGATGACCCGCGGGCCGTCTATGGTCACCAGCACGTTGGACGGCTTGAGGTCGCGGTGGACGATCCCGGCGGCGTGGATGTCCCCGAGCGCCTGGGCGAGCCCGGCGGCGAGGACACGCACCGACCGCTCGGGCAGGGCCCCGTGGTCCTGCCCGACGACCCGCTGGAGGCTCGGCCCGGCGACATAACCGGTGGCCACCCACGGCACCGCGGCCTCGGTGTCCGCGTCCAGCACCGGCGCGGTCCAGTGGCCGCCGACCCGGCTCGCGGCCTGCACCTCCTGGCGGAACCGGGCCCGGAACACCTCCTGTTCGGCCAGCTCCCGGCGCACCAGCTTCACCGCGACGGTCCGCCCCCGGTCCGAGCGCGCCAGATACACCTGGCCCATCCCGCCGGCCCCGAGCCGCGCCAGCAGCCGGTACCCGCCGATCTGCGGCGGATCCCCGGGCCTCAGCTTCTCCATGACTGCGCCGCCTTCCCCCCACAGGTGTGCAATGCAGCGAGAATAATCCGGTCCCCGGGCGAGTCGTCCGGGGGCGGCCCCCGAAGGGCTGCCGGCCCGCACCGGGCCCGGGGCCCGTCCCGGCCGCCGCCACACGTGGACAACCTGTCGCAAAAAGCGGTCGTCCGCAGACAGGACGCCACTGTCGCCCGCGTGGGGCGGACACTTACGCTCGCCGCCATGACGCCTCAGACCGACCCCCAGGCCGGCGCCGCCGTGAAGGCCGCGGACCGCGCGCACGTCTTCCACTCCTGGTCCGCCCAGGAGCTCATCGACCCGCTCGCCGTCGCCGGCGCGCAGGGGTCGTACTTCTGGGACTACGACGGCAACCGCTATCTCGACCTCACCAGCGGCCTCGTCTTCACGAACATCGGCTACCAGCACCCGAAGGTCGTCGCCACGATCCAGGAACAGGCCGCGACCCTGTCCACGTTCGCCCCGGCCTTCGCCGTCGAGGCCCGCTCGGAGGCGGCCCGGCTGATCGCCGAGCGCACCCCCGGCGACCTGGACAAGATCTTCTTCACCAACGGCGGCGCCGACGCCGTGGAGCACGCCGTGCGCATGGCCCGGCTGCACACCGGCCGCCCCAAGGTGCTCGCGGCGTACCGCTCGTACCACGGCGGCACCCAGCAGGCGATCAACATCACCGGCGACCCGCGCCGCTGGGCCTCCGACGGCGGCGCGGCCGGGGTCGTGCACTTCTGGGCGCCGTTCCTGTACCGCTCGCGCTTCTACGCCGAGACCGAGGAGCAGGAGTGCGCGCGGGCGCTGGAGCACCTGGAGACGACGATCGCCTTCGAGGGGCCCGCGACGATCGCCGCGATCATCCTGGAGAGCGTTCCGGGCACGGCCGGGATCATGGTGCCGCCGCCGGGCTATCTGGCCGGGGTGCGCGAGCTCTGCGACAAGTACGGGATCGTCTTCGTCCTGGACGAGGTCATGTCCGGGTTCGGGCGCACCGGTGAGTGGTTCGCGGCCGACCTGTTCGGCGTGGTGCCGGACCTGATGACCTTCGCCAAGGGCGTGAACTCCGGTTACGTGCCGCTGGGCGGGGTCGCGATCAGCGGTGCGATCGCGGAGACCTTCGCCAGGCGGCCCTACCCCGGCGGTCTGACGTACTCCGGTCACCCGCTGGCCTGTGCGGCCGCCGTCGCGACGATCAACGTGATGGCCGAGGAGGGGATCGTCGAGAACGCGGCGACGCTGGGCGAGTCCGTCGTCGGACCGGGGCTGCGGGAGCTGGCGCAGCGTCACCCGAGCGTCGGCGAGGTGCGCGGCGTCGGCATGTTCTGGGCGCTCGACCTGGTCAGGAACCGGGAGACCCGGGAACCCCTGGTGCCGTACAACGCCGCCGGTGAGGCGAACGCGCCGATGGCCGCGTTCGCCGCCGCCGCGAAGAAGAACGGCGTGTGGCCCTTCGTCAACATGAACCGGACCCACTTCGTGCCGCCGTGCAACGCGAGCGAGGCGGAACTGAAGGAGGGGCTGGCCGCCCTGGACGCCGCGCTCTCGGTGGCCGACGAACACACGGAGTGAACCCCTGGTCCGGGCGGTCGGGGAACCCGAACGCGTAAGGTGGCGTGCTCGTATACATGCACGAGCGCTGCGCACGAGCACGCCACCTGCCACGCGACGAGGGAGACCCCCTGACCATGCCCGGCCCCACCGGCAACGGCGCCGTGACCCGCAGTACCCTGCGCCAGCAGATCGCGGACGCGCTTCGTGACGAGGTGCTGGCCGGTCGCCTGCAGCCGGGGCAGGAGTTCACGGTGAAGGAGATCGCCGACCAGTACGGGGTCTCCGCGACCCCGGTGCGCGAGGCGCTGGTCGACCTCTCCGCACAGGGCCTCCTGGAGGCCGACCAGCACCGCGGTTTCCGCGTCCACGAGTACTCGTTCGAGGACTTCCGGGCCATCGTCGAGGCCCGCGGCCTGGTCACCGAAGGCATGTTCCACGCGCTCGAATCCGGCCACAAGCGGTTCCGGGACCTGTCGGACCCCCGGGTCGCCGCCGCCGTCGCGGCCGTCCGCCGCCGCGGCGAGGAGGCGCAGCGCGCCGCCGCCGCCGGTGACCTGGCCGTGCTGATCGGCTACGACCTGCGGTTCTGGCGTGAGCTCAGCGCCCTGTTCGGCAACCCCTACCTCGTCGACTTCCTGCACCGGCTGCGGGTTCAGTCCTGGGTGTGCGCGGTGCAGCACCTGCGTCACCAGGGCGACCTGCGCGGCCGGCTGTGGTCCGGCCACACCCGGCTGGTCGACGCCCTGGCCCAGTACGACACCACCGCCGCCCGGGCGATCATCGAGGAGTACAACGGGCACTCCCTGGCCCTCATCGAGCGGCAGGCGGAGGGATGAGCGGCGCCGGGGGAAACCGCGTCGACCTGACCGTCGTCGTACCCGCCTACAACGAGGAACAGCGGCTCGGTCCCACCCTCGACGCGATCACCCGCTGTCTGGACGAGCCCGAGGGCCGCTGGGGCGAGTGGGAGATCGTGGTCGCCGACGACGGCTCCACCGACGCCACCCGGGACATCGTCACCGCCCGCGAGGACCCCCGCATCCAGCTGATCGCGAGCCCCCGCAACCGGGGCAAGGGCCACGCCCTGCGGATCGGCGTGGCCGCCTCGCGCGGCCGGCGCGTGCTGGTCACGGACGCCGACCTGGCGGCGCCGATCGAGGAGCTGGAGAAGCTCGACAAGGCACTGGGCGAGGGCAACGCGGCGGCCGTCGGCTCCCGTTCGGTGCCGGGCGCGACGATCGGCCACCGCCAGCACCGGCTGCGCGAACTGCTGGGCCGCGCCGGGAACTTCCTGATACGCAGCGTCGCGGTCCCCGGGATACGCGACACCCAGTGCGGCTTCAAGCTGTTCGACGGCGACCGGGCGCGGGCCGCCTTCGCCGCCTCCCGCCTCGACGGCTGGGGCATAGACGTCGAGGTCCTCCAGTACTTCCGCCGCGCCGGCTGGCCGCTCGCCGAGGTCCCGGTCAGCTGGTCCCACCAGTCCGGGTCGAAGGTGCGGCCCCTCGACTACGTCCGGGTCCTCGGCGAACTCGGCCGGCTGAAGTTCCGCGCCCTGCGTCCCGCCGACGCCTTCGCGGTCCTGCTGTTCCTGCTGATGGCGACGGCCCTGTACTCGGGCCGCTTCTTCGACCCCTCCCACCGCTACCTCCCGGACTCCCTCCAGGACCAGAACCAGTGGGAATGGTTCTTCGCGGTGACCGCCGACAGCGTCGCCCATCTGCGCAACCCGCTCTTCACCGACCTCCAGGGCTTCCCGAACGGCGTCAACCTCATGGCCAACACGGTCATGCTGGGCCTGTCGGTGCCGTTCGCCCCGCTCACCCTGCTGTTCGGCCCGGCGCTCGCGCTGAGCCTGTGCATGACCCTGGGCCTGGCCGCCACCGCGGCCGCCTGGTACTGGCTGATCGTCAAGCGGGTCGTACGGCAGCGGACGGCGGCCTTCCTCGGCGCCTCGCTGGCCGCCTTCGCGCCGCCGATGGTCAGCCACGCCAACGCCCACCCCAACTTCGTGATCCTGTTCATGATCCCGCTGATCATCGACCGTGCGCTGCGGCTGTGCGCGGGCACCCGGGTGACCAGGGACGCGGTGGTCCTGGGCCTGATGACGGCCTACCAGGTGTTCCTCGGCGAGGAGCCGCTGCTGCTCGCGGCGGTCGGGATGCTGCTGTTCGCCGGCGCCTACGGGCTGCTGCGCCGGGACGTGGCGAAGGCGGCCGGGCGGCCGCTGCTGCGGGGCCTGCCGATCGCCGCCGCGGTCTGTCTGCCGATCATCTGTTACCCGCTGGCCTGGCAGTTCACCGGGCCGCAGAGCTACCAGAGCGTCCTGCACGGCACCGGCGCCGGCAACAGCCCGCTCGCCCTGCTCGCCTTCGCCGAACGCTCCCTGATCGCGGGCGACGCCGTGCGCGCGAACGCCCTCTCGCTGAACCCGACCGAGCAGAACGCCTTCTACGGCTGGCCGCTGGTCCTGCTCGCCTTCGCGATCGTCGTACGGCTGTGGGAGCGGGCCCTGGTCAAGGCGCTGGCGTTCACCGCGCTGGCGGCGGCCCTCCTGTCGATGGGCCCGAGGATCCGCGTCCCGCTCACCGAAACGGTCCTGCCCGGCCCCTGGGCCCTGCTGGCGGACAAGCCGCTGTTCGAGTCGGTCATCGAGGGCCGGTTCGCGATGGTCTGCGCCCCCGTCCTCGGCATGCTCCTGGCGCTCGCGATCGAACGGCTGGCCACCGTCCGCCGGATCGGCACGGTCTACTCCGGACTGCTGGCCGTCTCGCTCGCCCTGCTCCCGCTGATCCCCGCGCCCCTGAAGTCGACGGAACGCGCGGACGTCCCCGCCTTCATCAAGGACGGTCTGTGGAAGTCGTACGTCCGCGACGGCGAGAGCCTGGTCCCGGTGCCGCTGCCCGACCCCGGCAACGCGGAGGCCCTGCACTGGCAGACGGTCGCGGGCCTCGGCTTCAAGCTGCCCGGCGGCTACTTCAACGGCCCCTACGGCGAGGACCGCATCGGCATCTACGGCGCCGCCCCGCGCGAGACCTCCAGCCTGCTGCGGGACATCCGCTACTCGGGCAAGGTCCCGGTGATCGGCAAGAACTGGAAGGCGCAGGCCGCGGGGGACTTCGCCTTCTGGAAGGCGGGCGCGCTCGTCCTCGCCCCGCAGCCCAACGACACCCAGCTGCGCCAGGCCCTGGAGAAGCTGGTCGGCCGGCCCGGTAGGTGGACCGGCGGGGTGTGGGTATGGGACCTGCACAAGGGGAGCTGAACCCCTGCCGCACCGACTACTCTTCCCTTCCCTGACCACCGTGCTACACGTTGAGCGAGGAGCTCTCTTTGGCCTGTGACCTGTGGCTGGTACCGCTCGTCGACGTCTTGTGCCACACGCCCGACAACCCGTTCGCCGAGGAACTCGCGCAGTACAACAAGGTGCTCGCCGAGGCCGGACTGCCGCCGGTGCCGGTGTACCAGTACATGCCGGGCCTGTCCGGCGAGGTCGCTCCGGTGGCGGGCTTCGACTACGACGCCCTGCACTTCCTGCGCCGCGCCTACCTCCTCCAGGTGTGCGGACTGCCGGTGACGCCGGTGGACGACCTGGGCGGCGACTACGAGCAGCTCCTGGAGATGTTCGAGGCGACGGCCCAGCAGTCGCACCTGGTCTGGCACTACGACCACGCGGGCGCCTATGTGCCGGTGGACTTCCCGCGGCCGCTGGCCGACGACGACCTCCTCGCCGGCGGCGGCCCGCTGGGCTCCTCGCAGTCCCTGCTGCGGGAACTGGAGCTGGTCGCCCCGGTGATCGGCATCGACGCGGCCAACCCGCCCCTCACCCCCGAACCCCCGCCCACCCCGACGGAGCTGGAGCAGCCCGCCGCCCCGGCGCCGTACGACCCCAGCCCCTTCGCCCGCGAACGGCACGTCTGGCTGGGGCTGCACGCGGCCGCGACCCGGAGCCTCGCGCAGGGCTCGATGATCGTGTTCAGCTGACCCGGCACCGGCCCGCGCACGAGCTGAGGGGCGCCCCGAAGGGCGCCC
>NZ_JBEOWS010000207.1:0-17219 GCF_040296125.1 Streptomyces sp. NPDC002265
CGGCGTGCCACTGGGCGACGCCCAGGTGGTACTCGGTGAGCGGGGTCGCGGGCGCGGTCTCCAGCATGTCCCGCCAGTGCGGGGCGACGAGGGTCGCGCCCGGCGGCCGTACCCGGCGCGGCTCGGGGAAGGAGCCGGTGCGCAGCAGCTCCCGCCAGGGTGCCTGCTCGTCGCCGAGCGTGTGCTCGCCGAAGGGGGTACCGGGCAGCTTCCGGTCGGTGCGCAGCACCTCGAGCGCGCCCCAGCCGGATCCGGTGGCGAGGATCTCGTCGGGCTCGGTGTCGGCGTGCGCCTTCCAGGTCACGTGGGCGGCTTCGACGGCGGCCCGTGGAAGGACCGATTCGAGCCGTTGCTCCGCCCCGTCCAGCACCGCGTCCCACTCGCCCTCGGGCGGTGCGCTCAGCGGTCCGTACGCCTCCAGCCAGGACACCTCGCTCTCCGCCGCCAGGCTCACATGCTCCAGCTGGGTGCGGGCCAGTCCGGCCTGTATCTCGCAGTAGCCCTCCGTGCCGGGCTCGGTGAGCCACTCCTGCCAGCGCCGTCCGCCGGGCCCCGTGCCCCACACGAACAGCTTGCGGCCGCGCAGCTCGTCCGTGGACGTCTGCACCAGTCCGTGCCCGTCGCCGTCGAGCGCTGCGATCCAGCGCCGCCGCCCGTCGGGGACGTCGTAGAAGTAGTCGGCGGCGAAGGTGCTGTGCAGCGGGTACGTGCGGTCGGTCCCGTCGTGCGCGGGGACCGGCACCCGGCTCAGCCGGCGCTCGTAGCCGAAGTGCCAGGCCGCGGCCGCGGGGGCGAGGACCCGGCGTTCCTCGGGCACGGCGATGTTGGACCACCAGTAGGTGGGCACGGGGTGCTCGTGGGGGTTGCGGACGCGGACGCCGACGTAGAGGAAGTCGGAGCCCTCCGGCAGCCACAGGTCGATCTGGAACGGCAGGTCGCGCAGCCGTTCCCACTCCCACAACCGGAGCATCTCCCCGCCGTCCGGGGCGGGGACGCGGGCGGCGTGCAGGGGTGAGCAGGAGAGGGTGGTGTGGCCGGTGGCGCCGATGTTCCACTCGATGCCGCCGGAGTACCAGGCACCGTTGAGAGCGAAGTTGGCGGGCTGCAACACCGGGTTGCGGTAGAGGAGTTCGCGACCGGTGGGCTTGTGCAGGAGCGAGGCGATCCGGCCGCCGAGGGCGGGCAGCACCGTGGCGCGCAGCCGGTCGTTCTCGAGGATCAGGGCGTCGGTCCGCAGCGGTTCGCGGGCCCGTCCGTATCCGTCGCGCACGGGCACGGGCAGCAGGCTGTGCAGCGGCGCGTGGCCGATCTGCCGGGCCATGTCGGCCGGGAGATTCTCCCGGTCCCGCTCGTCGATGCGGTGCATCTCGTCGAGCGGGCGCAGCGGGGGCAGCGGGTTGTCGGGGCCCGGCAGCGCGGCGGGCAGTGTCACTACGTCGCGTCGGATCGTCGTCACGATCACCATGGAACCCGGCAACCGTGGCGCTGACCAGGGGAGCTGCCGGTCAGGATTGCGCAAAGGCGGCCCGGGGCGGGTCCGGCGCCGGGCCGGGGGATATTCCGCGTGCGGTCCGTCGTCGCCGACATAGAGTCGGGTGCGGGGAGACCGGACAAGGAGACGGAACAGCACATGAGCGAGCAGCACACCTACCGGGTGATCGTCCGGGGCACCTGGGACGGCCTCACCGACGAGGCGCGTGCCCGGCTGCTCGCCGAGGCCGGCGAGCACGGGATGACCAGCATGCGGTTCTGCGAGGAGGGCTCGCTGTCGTACGAGCCGTCGCCGCTGAAGCACTTCTCGATGCGCTACGTCGTGGTGTCGGACGCGGCGGACGGCGAGGAGATGGCGGGCGCGATCGCCGAGGACCGCGCGGAGCGCACGCTGCGGGAGGCGGGTTACGGCTTCGGCGCGCTGAAGTCGACGGTGACGGACCTCGACACGATGAAGGTCAACCGGAAGCCCTCATCTCGGCGGTGATCGCCCAGCGTTCGTGGTCCCGCCAGGCGCCGTCGATGAAGAGCATCTTCGGCGAGAAGCCCTCCAGCCGGAAGCCGCAGCTGCGGGCGAGGGCGATCGAGGCGGTGTTGGCGGGCTGCGCGTTCACCTCCAGCCGGTGCAGCCGCATCGGCCCGAAGGCGTGTCCGATCACGAGGTCCAGTCCCTCGCGCATCAGTCCGCGCCCGGCGCCGTGCGCGAAGGCGCCGTAGCCGAGGGCACCGCTGAGGAAGGCGCCCTCGACGATGTTGTTGATGTTGACGAACCCGGCGATGGCCCCGCCGTCGTCCTTGTCGCAGACCAGGAACCCGGCCTTGGTCCGGTCAGTGATCAGCCGGCCCGCGTAGGCGGTGTACGCGTCGGCGGTGTCCGGCGGGAACAGCCACGGATGGTGCAGGTCCTTGCTCTCCCGGGCCCGGGCGGTGAACTCGGCGCCGTCCTCGTAACGGAAGTGGCGTATGCCCACGCGAGGGCCCTCGGCGAGGTAGCGGGATGCGGTGTGCGGCATCCCGTCACTCTACGACGCTCGCACCACACCCGCCGGAGGCGTCCGGCCCCGGGTCCTGCCGTCCGGATCGGCCCCCGCCACGCGAGGACGATCGGCCGGGGCCCGCCCGCTCAGCGCAGCGCCGGCTCGTCGAAGGTCAACGTGCCCGCCTCCGCGTCGAGTTCACCGCTCAGGCCGAAGGGGACCGTCAACGCCCCCTCGCCGTGCCCGAAGCCGAGTTCCTCGACGACGGGGACTCCCAGGCCGCCGAGGCGGTCGGCGAGGACGGCGCGCACCGCGTCGTAGGGGCCGCAGCCGGCCCAGGAGCCCAGCGCGACGCCGGTGACGCCGTCGAGCCAGCCGGTGCGCAGGAGTTGGGTCAGCATCCGGTCGATGCGGTACGGCTGCTCGCCGACGTCCTCCAGCATCAGCAGCCCGCCCCGGGCGTCCGGGCGGGCGTGCGGCGTGCCCAGGTCGGAGACGAGCATGCTCAGACAGCCGCCGAGCGTGACACCGCGCGCCCGGCCGGGGACGAGTGCGCCGCCGGAGGTGAGGGTGCGGACCTTCTCGGGCGCGAACAGCGTGTCCCGCAGGTGTTCCTGCGCCCGCGCGTGCTTGATGAAGTCCACGCCCGCGGCGGCGGGCCCGTGCAGGGTGACCAGGCCCAGCCGGGTGGCGAAGGCCTGATGCAGCACCGTGATGTCGCTGAAGCCGACGAACACCTTCGGGCCCGCCGCCCGCATCGCCCGCCAGTCGAGCAGGTCGACCATCCGCTGGGCCCCGTACCCGCCGCGCGCACAGCACGGCGTCGACGGCCGGGTCGCACCAGGCGGCCTGGAGGTCGGCGGCACGGTCCGCGTCCGTACCCGCGAGGTGGCCCAACGCGCCGTGCCGGTCCAGCACATGGGGTGCGGCCACCGGATCGAGGCCGAAGCCGCGCAGCACGTCGAGCCCGGCCTGGAGCCGTTCCTCGGCGACGGGTCCGCTGGGCGCCACGACGGCCACCCGGGCGCCCGGGGCGAGCCGGGCCGGGCGCAGGAGTTGCTTCATCCGGCCAGCTCCAGGGTCGGGGCGTCCGGCGGATTCAAACCGAACACCATTGAATAGAGGGCGAGTTCGGCCTCCAGGGCGCGCACCATGGTCTCGGCCCGCCGGAATCCGTGCCCCTCCCCCTCGAAGGCGATGTAGGCGTGCGGCACCCCCCGGCCGCGCATCCGCTCCAGGAAGCGTTCGCACTGCGCGGGCGGGCAGATCACGTCGTCCAGCCCCTGGAGCAGCAGGAAGGGCGCGGTGACTTGGTCGGCGTGCTCGGCCGGGGAGCGCTGCGCGTACCGGGCGGGCACCTCGGCGAGCGGCCCGACCAGGGTCTCCAGGTAGTGCGACTCGAAGTCGTGGGTCTCCCCCGTGGCCCAGCCGGCCAGGTCGAGGATGGGGTAGATGATCGTGCCGCAGGCGTAGACGTCGGTGCTCGTGAGGGAGGCCGCGGTGGTCCAGCCGCCGGCGCTGCCGCCGCGGATGGCGAGCCGGTCCCGGTCGGCGGTGCCCTCCTCGGCGAGGGCGAGGGCGACGGCCGCGCAGTCCTCGACGTCGACGACGCCCCACTGCTCGCGCAGCCGGTTGCGGTACTCGCGGCCGTACCCGGTCGAGCCGCCGTAGTTGACCTCGGCGACCCCGATGCCGCGCGAGGTGAAGTAGGCGATCTCCAGGTCCAGCACCAGCGGCGCGTGTCCGGTGGGGCCGCCGTGCGCCCAGACCACGTACGGGGGCAGTTCGTCGGCCGGCGCGGTGTGATCGGGGTGGTGCGGCGGGTAGACGTGCGCGTGGATCTCGCGCCCCTCGGGGCCGGTGAAGGTGCGGATCAGCGGCTCGGGGTAGTGGGCCGGGTCCGCCGCGTCCTGGTGCGCGCAGCCGATCACCCGGGCCCGCCCGGTGCGGGTGTCGAGCTCGACAACCTCGTAGGCGCTGCGCGGGCTGGCGCCGACGGCCACCACCCGCTGGCCGTGCACCGCGAGGGTGGGGGCGAACTCGGTCCAGGGACCGGCCGCGTCGACGACCTCACCGGTCTCGGGGTCCAGTATGCCGAGGGCGGTCGCGCCGCGGCCGTGCACCACGGCGACCAGTCCGTTGTCCAGCGGCGCGAACCACTGGTACCCGAGCTTCCACAGGGGACCGCCGAACTCCTCCTCGCGGGGACAGAGCGGCTCGCCGTCCCGGTAGAGGTTCCACCAGCCGCCGCGGTCGCTCGCGTACAGCAGCCGGCCGTCCGCCGACCAGTCGGCCTGGGCGATGGACTCCTCGGGACCGCCGGCCACCGTCCGTACCTGCTGGAACGTTCCGTCGTCGGTCACGTCCGCGACGACCAGCTCGGTGCCGTCCCAGGGCATCCGCGGATGGTCCCAGGCCAGCCAGGCGGCCCGCCGGCCGTCCGGGGACAGCCGTGGTCCGGTGACGAACCGCTGCCAGGCCTCGGTCAGCTCCCGCACGGCGCCCCGGTCCTCGGCGGCCGAGCCGTCCAGCGGCACGGCGACCGGCACCCGGCGGACGTCGGTGGACGCGTCGCCGGTGAACTCCTCCAGGACGCACCACACCTCACCGAGCTCCGGGCGCAGCTGCGGCTGCGCCCAGCGCAGTCCGTCGCCCACCGGGGAGACGGGGGTGAGCGGGCGCGGCTCGCCGCCGGGCTCGTACCGGTAGAGCCGCTGGTCGGCGAAGTTCACGAACACCACAAGCGGTACACCGTCGCGCACGGTCCCGGCCCAGGGGTGCCCGCCGTACTCGATGACGCGGCTGCGCACGTTCCACGGCGCGGCCAGCACGGACTCCTCGGTGCCGTCGGCGCGCCGGCGCACCAGGGTGCGGCGGCCGCCCTCGGCGGGCCGGGGCTCGGTCCACCAGACCTCGTCGCCGACGAACCCGACGTACTCGGGGTGCCCGTCGTGGGCGGCCGCCAGGGCCGCCCCGATGGGCGAGGGCCAGGAACCGTATGCCAGGGTCTGCACGCTCTCCCCCACTCGCCTAGACCGTCCGCAGGAACCGGTCGAGAACACGGACGCCGAAGTGGAGTGCCTCCACCGGGACCCGTTCGTCGACACCGTGGAAGAGGGCCTGGTAGTCGAAGCCCTCCGGCAGCTTCAGCGGCGCGAACCCGTACCCGGTGATGCCCAGCCGTGAGAACTGCTTGGCGTCCGTGCCGCCGGACATGCAGTACGGCACCACATGGCCCTCGGGCGCGAACTCCTCGACCGCGGCCCGCATCCGCGCGAACGTCGGGGAGTCCACCGGCGCCTGGAGGGCGACCTCCCGGTGCTCGAACTCCCACTCCACGTCGGGTCCGGTCAGGAGGTCCAGGGTGCTGCGGAACTCGTCCTCGCCGCCGGGCAGGAAACGCCCGTCGACATACGCGACGGCCTCGCCCGGGATGACGTTGAGCTTGTACCCGGCGTCCAGCATGGTCGGGTTGGCGCTGTTGCGGACGGTCGCCTCGACGAGCTTGGCGGCCGGACCGAGCTTGCCGAGCAGCCCGTCCACGTCGGACAGGTCGGCGTCGACGCCGTACAGGGCGGCGAGTTCGGTGAGGGCGGCGCTCACCGTCGGGGTGAGCCTGAGCGGCCACTCGTGCTCGCCGATGCGGGTGACCGCGGCCGCCAGCCGGGTCACCGCGTTCTCCCGGTTGACCTTGGAGCCGTGCCCGGCCCGCCCGCGCGCGGTCAGCTTCAGCCAGCCCGTGCCCCGCTCGCCGGCGGCGATGGGATAGATCTGGCGGCCGCCGCCGTCGTGGAAGGTGAACGCGCCCGACTCGCTGACGCCCTCCGTGCACCCCTCGAACAGCCCGGCGTGCCGGTCGGCGAGGAAGCCGGAGCCGTCCTCGGCGCTGGCCTCCTCGTCCGCGGTGAACGCCACGACGACGTCCCGGCGGGGCCGGACCCCGTTGCGCGCCCAGTCCCGGACCACGGCCAGGATCATCGCGTCCATGTTCTTCATGTCGACCGCGCCGCGGCCCCAGACGACCCCGTCGCGCACCTCGCCGGAGAACGGATGCACGCTCCAGTCCTCGGCCTGCGCGGGCACCACGTCGAGGTGACCGTGGACGAGCAGCGCCTCCGCCGAGGGGTCGGTTCCCTCGATGCGGGCCACGACGTTCGTCCGCCCCGGGGTGCGCTCCAGCAGGACGGGTTCGAGTCCCGCGCCGGCCAGCTGCTCGGCGGCGTACTCGGCGGCGGGCCGCTCCTGGCAGTCCCCGCCGCCCCGGTTGGTGGTGTCGATCCGGATCAGGTCGGACGTGAACCGGACGACCTCGTCGAGTGCCTGCTGGTCAGCCATACTGTTCCTCCACCGCGGCCGAGACGATCGTGGTGACCGCCTTGAAGCTGCGGATTCCCTCGTACATGGTGTCGCTGGTGTAGGCGACCTTGCGCTCCCCGGTCCGCTCCACGCCCGGCACGACGGTGGCCGCCATCGCCAGGTGCTCCGCGTCGAACTCCAGGGCGATCGTGAAGGGCCCGGCGGAGACCGGTTCGTGGCGCACCGCGAGCGCGGCCGCCTCCTTGGCCGCCGCCCGGATGTCGGCGGCGGTCCTGGCGGGGGTACGGCACACGGCCGCGTACCGCGACACATGGTCCTTGACCGCGACCTTCAGTGCCCCGGGCGCGTACCCGAGAGCGTCCTCGCAGGCCACGTCGTCGCCGGTGACCAGGATGACCGGCACCCCGTACTCGGCGACGACATGCGCGTTGAGCAGGCCCTCGCTGGCCCGTACGTCGTTCAGCCACACCCCGGTGATGGAGTTCGCGAGGTAGGTGTGGGCCAGGACGCCCTCCGCGCCGGCGCCCGCGTGGTAGCCGACGAAGGCGATGCCGTCCACGTCGCCGTGCTGCACGCCCTCCACCATGGACAGCGACTTGTGCCGCCCGGTGAGCATCTCGGCGCGCTCGTCGAGCCGCTCCAGGAGCAGGTTGCGCATGCTCCAGTGGGCCTCGTTGACGAGCACCTCGTCGGCGCCGCCGTCGAAGAAGCCGAGCACGGCGGCGTTCACGTCCGAGGTGAACATGCCACGGCACCGCTCCCACTGCGGGGTCCCCGGGAGCACGTCGGCCGGCCAGGTGACGCCGGTGGCACCCTCCATGTCGGCGCTGATCAGGATCTTCATGGTCCGCCACGTTACGCGCCGACGGCAGAACGGGCCAGGATCCGTTCCCGCCGACGGCCCGCCCGCGCCCCGGCCGGCCCTCCGGCGGCACCCGGCACGGGCGCTGCGGGAGAGCCGGGAGCAGGCCGGGGCGCACGGGTGCTCGTGCGCCCGGACGCTCAGGCCGTGAGGGCCAGGACGACGGACGCGGCCGCCGGAGCCGCGTACAGCAGGGGGAACGGCACGTGCGAGAACCAGCGGGCCCGGACCACGGTGACCACCGCCCCGGCGAAGTACAGCACCAGGCCGATCCCGGCCAGCACGCCGAGCGGCCGCACGAGCAGACCCGCCAGCAGACCGGCCGCGCCCGCGGCCTTGGCGAGACCCAGCGGGGTCCACCACGAGCGGGGCACCCCGTACTGCGTCAGCGGCTCGACCACCCAGGCCACGCGCAGCAGGAGGGAGGCGGCGGAGAAGCCCGCCATAGCGGCTCCCAGAACGGTGACGACGACATACGCAGGGGACATGGCAGGCTCCTCATCGGTGGCGCCCGGTACGGATCCGGGCGGCTTCCGCAACTTCCGTCACCGCCCTGACGCCACGCGGCCGGGGAGTGTGACCGGAGGAGACGGCACCGACGGGTGACCGTGGTCACATCTCGCGAGGGCCGCGCTCGCGGCGGTCACCTCGCCCGGCCCACCCCTCGGTGCTCACCTCACGACGGCCCCCCACGCGGTGGTCACCCCGCGCCGCCCACCACCAGCCACTTCGACGGCAGCTCGACCCGGGTGCCGTCCGGCATGAACTCGGTGGTGAACAGCGGGAGTTCGCCGCTCGCGAGGACGGTGAGACCGGCCGCGGCCAGGTGGCCGGGGACCGCGTCGTCCTTCACCTTCATGGGGGCGATGCCGTGCCGGAAGATCGGCGCGAGCTTCGGCGGCGGGCCCGACGGGCTCTGGGCCAGGCCGCCCAGCACGGCGCCGGCCGCCTCCACCGGCTCGACCAGGAACGCCCGGCCGCGTTCCCCGACGAGCGCGGCGATCCCGTCCACCAGGGACTGTCTGCCGTCGGGCTCGCACTGGTGCAGCACGCCGCGCATATAGACGTTGACGTCGCCGAGTTCGGCGTGGAGGGACTCCGTCGCGCTCTTGTCCGAGGCGTCGAGCAGCCGGTACGACGCCCGGCCCACGGGGTCCGCGCGGCGGGCGTGCTCCAGCGCCGCGGGGGCCAGGTCGGCGCCGACGACCTGCGGGAAACGGTCGGCGAGGAAACGGGTCTGGGTGCCGTTGCCGCAGCCGAGGTCCACCAGGGGCAGTCCGGGATCGGTCAGATACGGCTCGAAGAAGGCGAGTTGGGGTCCGACGGTGAGCGTGGGCTCGGCATCCCAGAACACGGCTCCCGGTTCATCGGAGGCCTCTTGCCAGAACCCTTCCCAGGCCTCTCGGTACCGACTGGTCACGCTCATGCCCAACTCCCCAGGATCCGAAGCCGATCCGCCATAAGTGACGGGCCGGTACGGTCTATCGCTCCCGGAGCACGGCGACAAGTGCGGTGGCCGTTCCTTCACACCACGTTCGAGCCGCGTACGCCGACGCGCGCCGGACGCACCCGTCGGACAGCGGGGCAGGGCCGGTTCGGTGGCTGGGCAAGGCCGTTCAGCGGTGGGGCAGGGTCAGTTCGAACCAGACGGTCTTGCCCGCGCCCCTGCGGCTGGTGCCCCATTCGCGGGCCAGTGCGCTCACCACACGCAGTCCGCGCCCGCGCTCGTCGTCCGGACCGGCGCTGAGCAGGCTGGGCAGGTCGTGGTCGTCGTCGTCCACCTCGCACAGCAGTGACTCCCCGTACACCAGGCGCAGGACGACCGGCCGGCCGTGCGAGTGGCGTACGGCGTTGGTGACGAGTTCGCCGACCAGTAGCTCGGCGTTCGCGGCCTGCCGGGCCAGGCCCCAGTCGTGCAGCTGCTCACGGACCGCGGCGCGGGCCCGGCGGACCTCGGCCGGGTCGAGGGCGAGCCGCCACTCGGCGACCTGGTCGGGGGCGATGCCGTTGAGCCGGGCCATCAGCAGGGCCACGTCGTCCTTGCGGCCGCCGCGGGTGTTCAGGGCGCGGATGATCGTGTCGCAGGCGTCGTCCATCGAGGCCGCCGGGTGGGCGGCGGACTCGCAGAGCGTCGCCAGCCCCACGCCGATGTCCTCGCCGCGCATCTCCACCAGCCCGTCGGTGCACATCACCAGCCGGTCGCCGGGTTCCACGCGCACCCGCACCGACTCGAAGGGAACCCCGCCGACGCCGATCGGCGCGCCGGTGGGCAGGTCGAGCAGTTCGCTGCGCCCGTTCCCGGCGCGGACCAGGACCGGCGGGATGTGGCCCGCGTTGGCGAGGTGCAGTTCGCCCGCGACCGGGTCGTAGACGGCGTACAGGCAGGTCGCGAGGTAGCCGTCGCCGAGCCGCTGGGCGAGGTCGTCGAGGTTGCGCAGCAGCTGTGCGGGCGGCAGGTCGAGCGCGGCCATGGTCTGTACGGCGGTGCGCAACTGCCCCATCATCGCGGCCGAGTTCAGGCCGTGGCCCATGACGTCGCCGACGACCAGGGCGGTGCGGGCGCCGGGCAGCTTCACGGAGTCGAACCAGTCGCCGCCGATCCGCCCCAGCAGGGTGCCGGGCAGGTAGCGGGTGGCGATGTCGCAGCCCGCCATGCGCGGCGGGATGTGCGGCAGCATGCTGTCCTGGAGGGTCTCGGCGACGCTCTCCTGGTAGGTGTACATGCGCGCGTTGTCGAGCACCAGGCCCGCGCGGGCGGCGAGTTCGGCGCCGGTGACCCGGTCCATGTCGTTGAACTCGACGCGCTCGGGATGACGCAGCAGGATCATGAAGCCGAGCACCACGTCGCGTGCCTTCAGCGGGACGACCAGCATCGAACGACCGGTGATCAGCGGCCGGATGTCGCGCTTCTCGAACTGCGCGGCGATCGCGTGCCCCATCTGCTCGCTGATCCGCGGCACCAGCACCGGCTGCCCGCTGGTCATGCACTGGAAGAACGGGGTGTGCGCCGGGAACGGCATGGCCTCGCCGACCGGCACCACGTCGTCCCAGCGGCCGGGTTCGTCGGTGTGCTCCAGGGCCACCCGGTGCCACATGGTCGTCGTGTCGGGTACGCCGTCCGGGAACCCCTCGCCGGCGACGACCTGTTCGCGCAGATAGGTGCCGGCGACGTCGGTGAAGCGGGGCACGACGGCCTTGCTGACCTCGGTGATGGTCCTCGCCAGGTCGAGGGAGCTGCCGATCCTGCCGCTGACCTCGGTGAGGAACTCCAGGCGTTCGCGGACGGCGGCGTACTCCAGGTCCTCGGCCTCGTCGGCGGAGTCCGCGGGCAGGGGCAGGCCCTGCGCCACCGCACGGGCGGCCCGCTCACGCCGCGCCTTGCGCTCGGCGCGCCGGGGCACGCCCCAGTCGGGAGTGACGGGCACCCGGTCGTTCTGGCTGAACTCCATGACCGGATAGCCCAGTTCGAGGACCTGGGCGACGATCCGGGCGCCCTCGCCGACGCTCATGCTGGGCAGGATCTCGGGCAGCCGCCGGGCGAGCTCGTCGGCGCCGGGGAAGTCGGTGTGCAGGGCGAAGGCGGGGGCGATGCGCTCGAAGTCGGCACCGGCGTCGGGCTGGTCGGGGCGCAGCCCGTCCGCGTCGGCGGCCAGCACCAGCAGCCGCTCGGTGCCGGGGCCCACCAGCGGGTACGCCCACCACAGCACGTCGACGCGGTCGCGCTCGGGCACACTGAGGCGGGCGCGTCCGGCTGCCGGGTAGGACAGTTGGCCGTCCAGCGAGGACTCCAGGTCGGGGCCGAGGCCGTCGTCCGCCGCGTACCCGTCGAACGGGGTGAGGGCGTCGCGCTCGGGGAGAGCGCCGGAGACCGGGAGCAGGTCGAGGGCGGGCCGCCCGATCGCCTCCTCCTTGGGCGCGCCGAACAACCGGCGTGCGCCCCTGCTCCAGTGCGAGACCAGACCCTCCCGGTCCACGACGACCACGGCCAGCGGGACGCGCCCGGCCGCGACGTGACCCGCGGGAGGTGCGCCCCTCTCGGTGCCACGGTCGGTGCCACGGTCGGCGCCACGATCCATGGTCCAGGCCCTCTCTCCCCACGGCTCCGCAAGATCTGTGCGGCCATCCTTCACCGTACGGGGGCGGCCGCCGGGGATGTGGGGCATTTCTGGAATTCGTTCCACCGCACCGCTCCGGCGCGCAGGCCCGCGCCCCTCCCCCGGCCCGGGCGCGCGGTTCGCCCCCTGTTCCCACCGCCCCGGTGGGGCCGGCGCCCCGCGCGGCGCCGGGTCAGTCCTCGTGGCCGAGCTGGAGGTCGCGTTCGGTGCGCCCGCCGCCCGCCATGTGCAGCACGGTGGCCACGGGCGGATACCCGGCCGCGATCACGGTGTACTCGCCGGAGGACAGGTCGACGAACCGGAACGTTCCGTCGGGTCCGGTGGTGAGGGTGTCGACGACGTTGCCCGCCGCGTCGAGCAGGGTCACCCGCGCGTCCTCGACGGCCCTGCCGCCGCCGGCCCGCACGGTGCCGCGCAGCACGGCGCCGCCCGCGAGCTCGACGTCCTGGCGGGTCTCGCGCGAGGCCTGGACGGTGACGGGCAGGGCGGCCGGCCGGAAGGCGGGCGCGCTGGCGGCGAGGGTGTACTCGCCGGCCACCAGCTCGGTGATGACATAGCCGCCGTCGCGCCCGCTGCGGGTGGTGCCGACGACCTCGCCGTGGACGTTGGTGAGGGTGACCGCGGCGTCCCGGACGGGGGTGCCGTCCGCGGTCAGTACGGCGCCCGCCAGGCGTCCGGCGCCGCCGAGGACGACGTCCAGCTCGACGGGACGCTCGCCGACGGTCACCTGGACTGCCTGCGGCTGGTGCCCGCCCGCGGCGGCGATCAGGACGTACGATCCGCTGCCCGGCGTGGACAGGGCGTACCGTCCGTCCTCGCCGCTGGCGCCCCGGCCGATCTGTGCGCCCAGGACGTCGATGAGGGTGAGGGCGGCCCGCGGGACGGCGGTGCCGTCGGGGTGCTGCACGGTGCCGCAGACGGGGATGCCCGCGGTGTGCGGCGAACGGGCGTGCGGGACGGCGGCGTTCGCCCGGGCGGACTCCGGTGCCGTGCCGTTCGCGGGGGTCTGATGGGAGGCTGCGCTGGTCAACAGGGGGGTCTCCTTGAGGAAGCAGGCGATGAGCAGGCCGAGGACGAGCACCGGCACCAGGTACAGGAAGATCCGCGGCATGGCGTCGGCGTAGGCCCTGATGTAGGCGTCGCGCAGCGCCGGGGGCAGCGCGTGGACCAGCTGCGGGGTGAGGGACTGCGGGTCGGGCAGGCGGGCGCCCGCGTGTGCGGGCAGCCGCCGCGCGAGGGCGTCGGCGAGCCGGTCGGCGAAGAGGGTGCCGAAGACCGCCGCGCCGACGCTGCCGCCGATCTGCCGGAAGTAGTTGTTGGCGCTGGTGGCGGTGCCGAGGTCGGCGGGGCGCACGGAGTTCTGCACGGCGAGGACCAGCACCGGCATCACCATGCCGATGCCGGCGCCGAGGACGGCCATCCAGATGCTGTAGTGCAGCCGGGGCGTGTCGATCTCCAGCCGGGACAGCAGCCACATGCCGAGGGCGGAGAGCGCGCCGCCGAGGACGGGGTAGATCCGGTAGCGGCCGGTGCGGCTGATGAGCTGCCCGGAGACGATGGAGGCGACGACGATGCCGCCCATCATGGGCAGCATGAGCAGCCCGGACCCGGTGGCGCTGGCTCCGTCGACCATCTGGAGGAAGGTGGGCAGATAGCTCGCGGCGCCGAACAGGGCGACGCCGACGACCAGGCCGACCAGGGCGGTGACGTTGAAGACGGGGTCCCGCAACAGCCGCAGCGGCAGGAGGGGTTCGACGGCGTGGTGCTCGGTGAGCAGGAACAGGACGGTGGCGACGGCCGCTCCGGCGCCGAGTCCGAGGATGACGCGCGAGCCCCAGGCGTACTCGGTGCCGCCCCAACTGGTCAGCAGGACCAGGCAGGTGGAGGCCGTGGCGAGCAGCAGGGCGCCGAGGACGTCGAAGCGTGCCCGGACGCCGGGCCTGGGCAGTTCGAGGACGACGGTGACGACGGCGAGTGTCAGCAGGCCGAAGGGGACGTTGACGTAGAAGCAGTACCGCCAGGAGAGGTGGTCGGTGAAGTAGCCGCCGAGCAGCGGGCCGGCCACCGAGGCCAGTCCGAAGGCGGCTCCGATCAGGCCCATGTAGCGGCCGCGCTGCCGGGGCGGCACGATGTCCGCGATGATCGCCTGCACGCCGATCATGAGTCCGCCGGCACCGACGCCCTGCACGGCGCGGAAGGCGATCAGCTGGTCCATGCTCTGCGCGCGGCCGGCCAGCGCGGAGCCGATGACGAAGACGACGATCGCGAACTGGAAGACGCCCTTGCGGCCGAGGAGGTCGCCGAGCTTTCCGTAGACGGGGAGCCCGATCGTGGCGGTGAGCAGATAGGCGGTGATCGCCCAGGACATCCGGTCCAGGCCGTGCAGCTCGCCGACGATCTTCGGGAGCGCGGTGGCGACGATCATCTGCTCCAGGGCGGCCAGCAGCAGCGCGAGCATCAGCGCGCAGAAGATCAGGCGCACCCGGCGCGGGGCGGGTCCGGCGGCCGCTGCGGGGCCTGCGGCGGGGGTGTCCGGGGGCGCCGTCACCGGGCCGTCCTTGACCAGAGTGATCCCGCCCACGTGCCGCTCCCCTCGTCGCACCCGCTGCGCGATTGCCGCTTAAAGCGACAACTGCGGGCAAGTGCGACGAGTTACGGCACGGCGGCAACCGTCGAGGAGATCCACCCGAACCGGTGAGGCAGGCAACGCCCCCTCGGATCCGGCTCCTTGGCTCGCGGGAAGGCTACTTCTCCATCTCCGCGGCGAGGTTGGCGAGGATCGCGTCGTAGATCCGGCCGAGTCCCTTGGGCGCGAAGGTCTTCTCGAAGAAGCCGCCGATGCCGCCGGCCCCCTTCCAGGTGGTGGTCACGACGACACGGCAGGAGCCCTCGCCCGCCGGGGTGACCCGCCAGGTGGTGACCATGGAGGAGTTGCGGTCCCGCTCGACGAGTTCGCCGTCGGTCGGCTCGCTGACCTCCAGCAGGCAGTCGCGGACCCGCTTGCTGGTGGCCTGGAGCTTCCAGTGGACGAGGGTGCCCTCTCCGTCGCCGCCCTCGCGCACCTCGTACTCGCTGAAGTGTTCGGGCAGGAGCTTGCCGCGCGTGCCGGTGTAGTCGGCGAGGGCGTCGAACACGTTCTCCGCGTTCGCCGCGACGACCCGCTCCGTGGTGGCCTCGACCTGCGCCATTTGCTTCCTCCAGCACCTGAGTTCTCGGGGTTGGAGCAAGCCAACCACCCCTGTCCCCGGCCGCTCAAATCGGGGTCTCGGAAGTGATCGCACGGTGCGCACGAGGCGATCGGGATTGACACTCGCACGATCACGGGAACACATGTTCTAATCTGGGGGCGACGCCGCCGAGGAGGTGTCACCCGCGGGCCGGCCCACCGCCGGCTCACCGCCCACCTCCGCACGCTTCTCGGTGGCCCGATTCGGCCGGAGAGGTTCGATGCTCAGCACACCGGACGCAGACAACGCCTGGAAAGGCATGGCGAGGGCGATCCCGAGCCTGGAACCGCCCCGCAGGGAGGCGGGGAAGGCAGCCTACGCCGCGCTGTTCCAGGGCGAGGGCGGGCACCCCGGCCACGGCGCCGCGGCCGAGCAGTGGCTGCTGCTGCGCGAACGTACGAGCAGACGCCTGTCCGACGCCCTCTGACGCCTTCTGACGCTTCGTCCGCTGACGCTTCGTCTACTCCTCGACCCCAGGGCGTTCGAGGGCATCAGGCGGACCAATTGGGTCAATTATTGCGATAACGCGTTCTTCCGAGCGTATTTTCCGGGACGATGCGGCGTGGATCGTGAACCTCGCGGTCCGACCCCCTCCGTCCTGGGAGCACTCCACATGAGAAAACGCGCAGCCGTGCTGTGCGGTGCCGCCGTCGTCATGGCCGGAACGCTCACAGCCGTGCCCGCCGACGCGAGCCCGTCGCCGACCGCGGGATCCGTCCACGCCGCCGAGGTCACCTGGAAGAAGTGCGGCACGACCGACTACCCGGCGCTCCAGTGCGCGTCCCTCAAGGTGCCGCTCGACCACGCGAATCCGCGGGGCCGGCAGATCTCGCTCGCACTGTCCCGGATCCCGCACACCGCGAAGAAGTACCAGGGCCCCCTGCTGGTCAACCCCGGCGGCCCGGGAGGCAGCGGGCTCACGCTCGCCGGGTTCGTCGCGAAGTCGCTGCCCAAGGCGGTGGCGGCGCAGTACGACGTGGTCGGGTTCGACCCGCGCGGAGTGGGCAAGAGCAAGCCCGCCCTCGACTGCAGGCCGGGTCACTTCAAACCGGTGCGCCCGGACACGGTGCCCGTCACCCCGGCCCTGGAGCGGGCCGACCTGAACCGCGCCAAGGCGTTCGCCGCCGCCTGCGGCAAGAAGTACGCGGATGTGCTGCCGTACATCGACACCGTCAGCGCCGTACGGGACATGGACTCCATCCGGCAGGCCCTGGGCGCCCGCAAGCTCAACTACTTCGGCTACTCGTACGGCACCTACCTCGGCGCCGTGTACGCCAGGCTCTTCCCGCAGCACGTGCGCCGCCTGGTCCTCGACTCCATCGTCGACCCCACCGGCGTCTGGTACGACGACAACCTCGGCCAGGACCACGCCTTCAACGACCGCCACCGGGCGCTGATGCGCTGGATCGCCAAGTACGACAAGACGTACAAGCTCGGCACCGACCCGGACAAGGTCGAGGCCAAGTGGTACGCGATGCGGGCGGCGCTGGCGAAGAAGCCGGCCGACCGCAAGGTGGGGGCCTCCGAACTGGAGGACACCTTCATGCCCGGCGGCTACTACAACGGCTACTGGCCCTACCTCGCCGAGGCGTTCTCGGCGTACGTGGTGAAGCACGACCCCGAGCCGCTGGTCGAGGCGTACCAGAACTTCGCCGCCGTCGACGCCTCCGGCGACAACGGCTACAGCGTCTACACCTCGGTGCAGTGCCGGGACACCTCCTGGCCGCGCGACTGGGACCAGTGGCGCAAGGACACCTGGGAGGTCTTTGAACAGGCGCCGTTCATGACCTGGAACAACGCCTGGTACAACGCGCCGTGCGCGTTCTGGCCGACGCGCTCCCGGCAGCCGGTGAACATCGCCAACGGCCAGCTGCCGCCGGTCCTGCTGTTCCAGGCGACGGACGACGCGGCCACCCCCTACCAGGGCGGCGCGACGGTCCACCGTCTGCTGGCCCGCTCCAGCCTGGTGGTGGAGCAGGGCGGCGGGAACCACGGTGTCACGCTGAGCGGGAACACCTGCCTGGACAAGCACCTGGCGGCCTATCTGTCCGACGGCACGGTGCCGCGCGGCCACGGCGAGGCCGACGCGGTGTGCAAGACCCTGCCCGACCCGAAGCCGCTCACCTCGAAGGCGGCCTCCACCTCGGCACGCGGCTCGGCCCTGCACGGCCTGCTCGGCTACCGCGGCTGACCGACCGGTCCGGCCCGCTCCCGGCCCGCCCGGACTGCC
>NZ_JBEOWS010000208.1:0-17091 GCF_040296125.1 Streptomyces sp. NPDC002265
GCAAGACCCCGGGCGCGGCGCCGTACGACCGTTCAGTGCCCCGGCACTCCTGCCGCGGCCCTAGGGCCTCCCGGTCGGCACCTCGGCCAGCACCTCGGCCAGCACGCGTGCCGCCCGCTCCGCGTCCGCGAAGCCGACGTACAGGGGCGTGAAGCCGAACCGCAGCACGTCCGGATGCCGGAAGTCGCCGACGACCCCGCGCTCGATCAGGCGCTTCATGACCTCACCCGCGTCGGAACAGCGCAGCGCCACCTGGCTGCCCCGCTCCTCGTGGGCCACGGGGGTCAGCGACCGCACGCGCCCCTCGGGCACATAGGCCTCGACGCACTCCAGGAAGAAGTCCGTCAGGGCCAGGGACTTGGCGCGCACCGCCTCGGCGGTGACCCCGTCCCAGACCTCCAGGGCCGCCTCCAGCGCGAGCATCGACAGGATGTCCGGGGTGCCCACCCGGCCCCGTACCGCGCCCGCGGCGGGCTCGTAGGCGCTGCGCATGCCGAAGGGCTCGGCGTGCGAGTTCCAGCCGGGCAGCGGGGAGTCGAAACGGTCCTGGAGGTCGTGGCGCACATAGAGGTACGCCGGTGATCCCGGGCCGCCGTTGAGGTACTTGTAGGTGCAGCCGACCGCGAGGTCCACGCCGTGCTCGTCCAGGCCGACCGGCAGCGCGCCCGCGCTGTGGCACAGGTCCCAGACGGCGAGCGCGCCCGCCGCGTGCGCCGCGGCGGTGAGGCCGGGCAGGTCGTGCAGCCGGCCCGTGCGGTAGTCGACGTGGTTGAGGAGCACCGCGGCGGTACGGCCGGACAGCGCGCCCGGCACCTCGGCCGGGTCCACCGGGCGCAGGGTGCAGCCGGTCATCCGGGCCGCCGACTCGGCGATGTAGCCGTCCGACGGGAAGGTGCCGGCGTCCACGATGATCTCGTCCCGCCCCTCCCCCGCCATCCGCACCGCCGCCACCAGGGCCTTGAAGACGTTGACGCTGGTGGAGTCGCCGACCACGATCTGCCCGGGTGCGGCGCCCACGAGCGGAGCGATCAGGTCACCGATCCGCTCGGGCGCGGTCCACCAGCCGCCCTCGGTCCAGGAGCGGATGCGCAGCTCGCCCCACTGGCGGCCGACGACGTCCGCCACCCGGCCGGGGACGGCCACGGACAGCGCGCCCAGCGAGTTGCCGTCCAGGTAGACGGTCTCGTCGAGTACGAACTCGGCGCGCTTGGCGCCCAGTTCGTCGACGGCGTCCAGCTTCTGCGCACGTGCCTCGTACTCGGTGGGACCGGTCGTCTCAGACATGGGACCTCGCCGTCCACAGCTCGGGGAAAACGTTCTTGCGGGCGCGCTTCTCCAGCCAGGCCACGCCGGCCGAGCCGCCGGTGCCTGCCTTGGCGCCCATCGCGCGCCGGGTGGCCACGAGGTGGTCGTTGCGCCAGCGCCACACCAGTTCGGCGACGTCCGTGAGCGCCTCGCCCAGCCGGGCGACCTCGTCGCCGGCGTCGCCCGAGTAGACGGCCGTCCAGACCGCCTCGACCTCCGGGGACGGCTCGTAGCGCAGGGTGACGTCCCGCTCCAGGACGGCGGCCGGGACGGCGTGCCCGCGCCGGGCGAGGAGGCGCAGCACCTCGTCGTACAGGCTCGGCTCCTGGAGCGCCTTCTCGAGCTCGGCGTGGACGCGCGGTGCGCCGCGGTGCGGGACCAGCATCGACGCGGACTTCTCCCCAAGCAGGAACTCCATCCGCCGGTACATCGCCGACTGGAAGCCGGAGCCCTCGCCGAGGGCCGCGCGGTAGGAGTTGAACTGGGCCGGGGTGAGCTGTCCGAGCGGCTTCCAGGAGGCGTTCAGCGCCTCCAGCTCGCGTACGGACCGCTTCAGCGCGTCGATCGCCACCGGCACCCGGTCCTCGCGCAGGGCCTGCGCGGCGGTCTCCCACTCGTGGACGACGACGGTGAACCACAGCTCCATGACCTGGGTCGTGACCAGGAAGACCATCTCTCCGGGATCGTCCGAGAGGGTGTGCTGGAGGTGGGTGAGCACGTCCGCCTTGACGTAGTCCTCGTACGGCGTCGTGCCTGCGAAGTCGAGATGCGGGGTCTCCGGCTCTTGAGCCTGGCGAGCCTCGTGGGACATCGCTGTCTCCTGTTGTGTACTCCGGGTAGCGGTCCGCCCCTGCCATTGTCGACACGGTGGCCCCGGTCCCCAACGGGCATCCTCCGCGATCGTCCCTCAAAAGAGCAAGGCCCGCCCGGTCACGGACGGGCCTTGCTCCTGGCAGGCGGAAACCGCCCGCGGTGATTCATGGCGCATCATCGACTGTCGGCTTTCTTATTTATCTGACGCACCGGCGATAGAGGCGTATCGACTGTCTGGCGGCAGGGTCCTGGCCGATGCGGGGGAATCACCGGCCAAGACCTGTTCCTCACCTTGCGTGCCGGGCACTCAAGGAGTTCAGAAGGGCGGCTCCGCGTTCGGCGTCGTCGACACTCACGGCGAATTCCCTGCCCCTCGAAGGGTGGATGACCAGGCACTCCCCACCGCGCAGCATCACGGTGGTTCCCAGCCCGCTCAGCCGGTAGCCCCATCCGCCGACCAGGGCGGGCGTGCGGTTCTCGACGCGTGCCGACTCGATGTCCTCGGCCGCCCAGCGTCGTGCCGGCCAGCCGAAGGGGCCGAAGGCGACGTCCAGACCTCGCTCGCTGACTCGCGCCCGCACCGAGGAGCACCCGAGGACCAGAAGGGACGCGAATGCGAACGGCGTGGCCGCCAGCAGGAACGGACCGTCCGTCAGACCCGCGAGCGACGACACGACGACGGTGACCGCGAGCAGCCCGGTCAGGGCGGCGAGCGCCTGGAGCCAGGAGTTCGCCGTGCGGGCGAGCCATACGACCCGCTGCCCGGCGGGAATGTCCAGGGTCGGGCCGTCCGCCGCGGGCCGGGGTTCGTCCTGCGCCCGGCGCGCGGCCAGCAGGCCGGCCGCACCCGCTGCGGCCGCCACAACGAGCGTGCCCACGACCCCGCTCGTCACCGATCCCGCCTCGTGCCAGTCCGCGCGGTCCAGATTCGCCCGTACGACCGATGCCTGCCCGCCGAGCAGTGTCACACCGCCGAACCCGAGGCCCGCGGCCGCCCACCCTGGTACGCGGCGACCGGCCCCTGCCCGGCGCAGCGTCAGCACGACGACGAACGCCAGCACACCCCAGATCAGCGCGGGGAACAGTGCCGCAGCCCACAGCGGCATGGAGTCGTCGGGCCTGCCCGAGCCGGCGTCCCAGTGGGTCGCCAGTCGGTCCGGGAGCCGGCCGCTCGCGGCCAACGGCATTGCCACCAACAGGGCCAGGACGCCGACGCCCCAGCCAACGGCGCCCCGCGCCGCTCCGCTCTTGCGTCCCTGCTCGGTCACGAGATCCCCCTGATCATGTCGATGACGTCGTCCTTGCTGTAGCCGAGGTGCGCCGCGTCGGTCACCAGGCCGCGTACGCGGTGCAGCAGGACGGAGCGCTGGTCCGCCCCGTCGGCCACCGTCACGCCCCGGCCCCGCCGGAACTCCAACACCCCTTCGTCGCGCAGCGTCCGAAGGCCCCGCAGAACCGTGTTGACGTTCACATCCAGGGCCTGGGAAAGATCCCGGGCCGGGGGAAGGCGGTCTCCCGGCCCGCACTCCCCCTCGGCGATGGCGCGCCGGATCGCGCCGGCCACCTGCTCGTGCAGGGGGCGACTGTCCGCGGTGTTCAGTCTCAACAGCATGGTGCTAGTGAAGATAGCACCAACTGCTTGAAGTGGCGGCGCGGATTGAGACGAACGATGCGGTAACGCCACCGCGCGCTTTGCCTGGCGTTGACCGTGATCAGCGGTGCATGCACCGTCTCGGTCACCACATCGAGCAGCCGCGACTTGCCGCACCGCTTGGCCGGACCGACCACCGCCCGGGGCACCGCTCTCCTCCAGGAACGGTTCACCCTGGTGCATCCGGCAGCCGCAGATCCGCGGGTTCATCAGCATCAGCTTGATCTTGGAGTCGTCGAAGAAGCTGCCGCTGTGCGACCTGACCCCCTCGTCCCGCCACTCACGCGCGATCGACGCCCAGCGGATGCCGCCCAGGCAGTCCTTCACCGCCCTGCGGAGGTTCTCGGCCTCGCCCGGCACCAGCGTCCGTCGGTCCTCGCGGTTCCATCCGTACGGCGCCCGGCCGCCGGGGAGCTTGCCCTGCGCAGCCAGTTCCAGATGCTTGCGCTTCGTACGCCGCGAGGTGTCCGCCGAAGACTTGTTGGCAATGGTGACCTTGATCCGCGCGATGAACCGGCCGTTCTCCGTGGACAGATCGATGTCCCAGGCGACGACGCCGTCGATCCGCCCAGCCTTCAGGTCTTCCAGCATCTGCCGGAACTCGGGGCGTACCGTCTTGCGCTTGTACGCAGAGAGGCCGTTGTCCTCGAAGACCTTGGCGACCTCCCACCCCCGGGCAGCGCAGTGCAGTCGGCAGTCCTCCTCCTGCCGTGCGACGCCCAGCACCTCGGCCTCGCCGTCCTTGCTGATCCGGGTGTAGATGCCCAGCTGAATGGCCCCGGAGGAGGCGTCCCGGACGCCCATCCCCAAGTGGCAGACTGCTTGCATGACGACGCACAAGAACCTGCTCGGCGGCCCAGAGCCGACGTACCTGCCGGAGAACGAAGAGGCGTACCGCCTGCTGGGCAAGGAGTCCCAGCCCCCGGCCGAGGTCGCGGCGAAGCACCCTACGTTCTCGCTCGCCTGGGCCATGCTCGCCGACGACGCCTTCGAGGCGGGGCGAGTGGTTGAGTCATACGCCTACGCGCGCACCGGCTATCACCGCGGTCTGGACTCCCTGCGCCGTGCCGGGTGGAAGGGACATGGCCCCATCCCTTGGGACCACCGGGCCAATCGTGGGTTCCTGCGCTGCCTCGCGGCCCTCGCTCGCGCCGCGGGCGAGATCAACGAGAAGGACGAGACGGAGCGGTGCTGGCAGTTCCTGCAGGACAGCAGCGCCGAGGCGTACACCGAGCTGAAGCGGTAGTCACCGCACCCAAAATGTCTGGGCTGCCGTCACTCGGACAGCGACGGCGGCCAAGTACGCAGAACGATTACATGTAGCACCCTTCTCCCAGGGGACCGGCCCGTGGCCCTTCCAGCCGTTGCGGCGCAGGGCGTCCAGACCGCGGTGGCAGCCCGTACGGGCGTAGGCGTACGACTCCACGACGGCGTCGCGCTCGAACGCGTCGTCCGCGAGCTGGGCCCAGGCCAGCGAGGACGTGGGGTACTTGGCGGCGACGTCGGCGGGTGCGGTGCCGGCGGCGAGCAGCTCGCGCGGCTCGGGCTCGTCGGGGAGGTGGGTCGGGGACGGACCACCGAGGAGGTTCTCGTGCATCGTCATGGACTCCAGCCCGCTGCATTGTCCTTGATCGGTAACGGTTGCGTACGGCTCTGCCGAACGGGTGCCTCCGGGTGCACACTCCTGCCGGACCGCCAGTCGATCACGCGCACTTCAACGGGGGACCGGATGCCCACGCCGTACGCTGCCCGCGCCCGCCGACTCGCCCTGCTCGGCGTACTCGCCGCGGCCACGACGCTGGCGGCGGCCGCCTGCCGCCCGGACGGCACCGGCGCCGCCGGACCGGCCGCCGCGCCCTCCGCCACGGCCACGGGCACTCCCGCCGCCTCCGGGGGGCCTGGCTCGGCCGAACCCGCCTGTGCCGGGGAGTGGGGTCATGTCGACGTCCGGCTGTACGGGCACGCGATCGCCCAGGACGTGATCCGGCTGACCGTGCAGGAGGGGCGCTGGACCTGCCGGACACCCGGTACCACGGTCTGGCGGACGATCGGCCCGAAGCACGGCATCCGGCTCGCCGAGAACGCGCTGATCAGCGTCGGCGCGCCGTTCCAGGACTCCGCCGTGAACCGGCCCGTCGGCGTCCAGGCCTTCCTCGCCCGGCTCGACGGCGCGGCCGCGCAGCCGGGCAGCCTGCTCGTCTTCGGCTACCGGCAGAACGCCGACAGCGCCATCGTCCGGCTGGACCAGCGCCGCAGACCCTAGCGCCGCGGCAGACCCTGCTGCCGCGGTCGGAACTCTGCCGGAGCGCTAAGGCCTGCCCGCCTTGCCCGGACCGGTCGTTCCTGTCCGGGGGCGGCCGGGCTCCACCGGCGGCGAGGTCACACAGCCGTGCGTACGGCACTCGGGGCGGCGGCAGTCCGGGGCCGGGCGGCGCACGGTCGCGAACGCGATCGCCGCCCCGACCACCAGCACCGCCGCACACAGCGGCATCGCCCGCCGGAACGCGGCGTCGAAGGCGTCCGCCGAGCGGTAGGCCTCCGGCCCCATCCCGGCCAGCAGCGGCAGCGCGGCCACCGCGACGAGCCCGGCCGCGCGGGCCGCCGCGTTGTTGACCCCGCTGGCCAGGCCCGCCCGCGCGGTCTCCACGGAGGCGAGCACGGTCGCGGTCAGCGGGGCGACCAGCGCGACCATGCCGAGACCGAGCACGAGCAGCGCGGGCAGCACGTCCGGGACGTACGAGGCGCCCGGTCCGACGCGCAGCATCAGCAGCATCCCCGCGGCACACAGCAGCGGGCCGACGGTGAGCGGGATGCGCGGGCCGATCCGCTCGCCCAGCTCGCCCGAGCGGGCGGACAGCAGCAGCATCAGGGCGGTGGTCGGCAGCAGCGCCGTACCGGCGCCGAGGGCCGAGTAGCCCACCACGACCTGGAGCTGGAGCGCGGAGAGGAAGAAGAAGCCGCCGAAGGCCGCGTACACGCACAGCGTGACCAGGTTGACGGCGGTGAACTGGCGGGAGGAGAAGATGTCGAGCGGCAGCATCGGATCGGGGCTGTGCTTCTCGACGTAGACGAAGGCGACCGCCGCGAGCACGCCCAGGACCGCGCTGAACGCCACGACGAGGGAGCCGCTGACCGCCTCGACCAGGGCGTACGTCACCAGGGCGAGCGCGAGGGCGCCGAGCACCGCGCCGGGCACGTCGAAGCGGCCGTGCGCACGGCCGTCGGAGGACTCGGGGACATGGCGTACGGCGACGGGGGCGCAGATCAGCGCCAGGGGGACGTTGAGGAGGAACACCCAGCGCCAGCCCGGCCCGTCCACCAGCCAGCCGCCCAGGAACGGGCCGACGGCCGCGCCGATGCCGCCGAAACCGGACCACAGACCGACCGCCCGGCCCCGGTCGTCGGGGTGGAAGGACGCCTGGATCAGGGCGAGCGAGCCCGGGGTCAGCAGGGCGCCGCCGATCCCCTGGAGGGCACGGGCGGCGATGAGGACGCCGCTGTTCGGGGCGAGGCCGCACAGCAGCGACGCGGTGGCGAACCAGACCACACCGAGGACGAAGACCTTGCGCCGGCCGTAGTGGTCGCCGAGGGAGCCGCCGAGCAGGATCAGCCCGGCCAGCGTCACCAGGTACGCGTTGACGGTCCACTGGAGGGCTGCGAGGTCGGCATTCAGATCGCGGCCGATGGTGGGCAGCGCGACGTTGACGACGGTCGAGTCCAGCAGGGCCATGCTGGATCCGAGGACGGTGGTGAGCAGGATCCAGCGGCCGGTGGGGCTGGAGATCCTGACGGCGGGGACGTGCTGTGCGGGGACAGCCATGGAGAGATCATCCCTCCACGGCTGTCCCCGGGCCAGCCCTCCGGCGACCCGGGGGTCGCCGCAGCCGCCGGCTACTTGATCCGGGTGCCCGCGGAGCGCAGGTTCTGCGTGGCCTCGACGACGCGCTTGGCCATCGACGCCTCGGCCAGCTTGCCCCAGGTGCGCGGGTCGTAGGTGGACTTGGAGCCGACCTCGCCGTCGACCTTCAGCACACCGTCGTAGTTGCGGAACATGTGGTCGACCACGGGGCGGGTGAACGCGTACTGCGTGTCCGTGTCGATGTTCATCTTCACGACGCCGTTCTCCAGCGCGGTGGCGATCTCCTCCTCGGAGGAGCCGGAACCGCCGTGGAAGACGAAGTCGAACGGGGACGCCTTGCCGAACTTGGCGGCCACGCCGTCGTTCAGCTCCTTGAGGAGCTCCGGGCGCAGGACGACGTTGCCCGGCTTGTACACACCGTGGACGTTGCCGAACGAAGCGGCCAGCAGGTAGCGGCCCTTCTCGCCCAGGCCCAGCGCCTCGACCGTGCGGATCGCGTCCTCGACGGTGGTGTAGAGGGAGTCGTTGATCTCGTGCGAGACGCCGTCCTCCTCGCCGCCGGTCGGGGTGATCTCGACCTCGAGGATGATGTTCGCGGCGCGGGCCTTCTCCAGCAGCTCCTGGGCGATGGCCAGGTTGTCGGAGAGGGTCTCCGCCGAGCCGTCCCACATGTGGGACTGGAACAGCGGGTTACGGCCGGCCTTGACGCGCTCCTCGGAGACGGCGATCAGCGGACGCACGTACCCGTCGAGCTTGTCCTTCGGGCAGTGGTCGGTGTGCAGCGCGACCGTGACCGGGTACTTCTCGGCGAGGATGTGCGCGTACTCGGCCAGGGCCACCGCGCCGGTGACCATGTCCTTGCTGTACTGGCCGCCGAGGAACTCGGCACCGCCGGTCGAGATCTGGATGATGCCGTCGCTCTCCGCCTCGGCGAAGCCGCGCAGAGCCGCGTTCAGGGTCTGGCTCGAGGTGACGTTGATGGCCGGGTAGGCGAACTTGCCTGCCTTCGCCCGGTCGAGCATCTCGTTGTAGACCTCGGGGGTTGCGATGGGCATCTGTCCGCTCCTTGTATGTGCGGGTGGGGTTCTGCGTTTACGGCCCTGACCTAGACCTTGATGTGACGTCGTCGTCGGCGACATCTTTCCAGACCTGGGCCGATGCTGGGTGCAGCGCGTCCCGCCCTGTGGACAACTCCCGTCCGGCCGTCGAACACCCCGCGGGGCAACTCCCGTACGACGGCCGAACGGAAGGCCGGACCTCAGTCCAGGCCCAGCTCGTCCTTGGAGAACGCGAAGCGGTAGGGCACGCCCGCGCCCGCCTCGATCTTCTCGGCCGCGCCGGTCGCCCGGTCGACGATGGTCGCCACGGCGACCACCTCGGCACCGGCCTCGCGCACGGCCTCGACCGCGGTGAGCGGGGAGCCGCCGGTGGTGGAGGTGTCCTCGACGACCAGCACGCGCCGTCCGGCGATCTCCGGTCCCTCGACCCTCCGTTGCAGACCGTGCGCCTTCGCGGCCTTGCGGACGACGAAGGCGTCCAGCTTGCGTCCGCGCGCGGCGGCCGCGTGCAGCATGGCCGCGGCCACCGGGTCGGCGCCCATGGTCAGGCCGCCGACCGCGTCGAAGTCGAGGTCCGCCGTCAGGTCCAGCAGCACCTGGCCGACCAGCGGGGCGGCCTCTCCGTCGAGGGTGATGCGGCGCAGGTCGATGTAGTAGTCGGCCTCCAGTCCCGAGGAGAGAGTCACCTTGCCGTGCACCACGGCCTTGTCCTTGATCTGCGTCAGCAGCTCGCCACGTACGTCCGTCATGTCTGCCAGCTTAGAGGCGCCGCCAGCTCCAGGTGGTGGTGGCCTCCAGCGGCTCCAGCGGTGTGACCAGGCGCGGGAGGGTGTTGAGCCCGTTGGGCGGACCGGTCTGCGGTTCGACGCACACCGCGGCCTCCTGTTCGTCGTAGACGACCACCCACTCCTCGGGGCTGGTCACCTTCAGCTCCAGCTGCTCCGGCCAGGTGAGCGTGACGTCGACGCCGCCGGGCATGCCGAAGCAGTCGTCCCAGGGGCCCGGCCGGGGCTCGACGCGGTTCCCGGTCGGCAGATGGTCGTCGCCGCGCTCCTCCTGCCAGGCCGGTTCGAAGGCGACCCGGACGTCCTGGCCGCCGAGGTTGCGGTGGAACCAGGGATGCCAGCCGATCTGCGCCGGGAAGGAGGACGCGTACGTCTCCACCGACATGGTGAGCGTCAGGGCGTCCGGGGCGAGCGCGACCGCCTGGGTGACCCGGCCGGTGAAGGGCCAGGGCTCGACCAGGTCGTACGTGATGACGGCCTCGTCCGCCGCCTTGCGCGCCACCCGCCAGGCGCCGTCCCTGGCGGTGCCGTGGATGGCGTGCGGCGGGGAGTTGAGCGGCATCTGGTGGACGGTGCCGCCGTCCCGGAACACTCCGTCGCGGATCCGCCCGCACCAGGGGACCATCGGGAAGCAGCCGAAACGCTCCCCCTGCCGGAGCAGCTCGACGCCGCCGATGCGGAGCCCGCCGATCCGGCCGCCGTTGCCCGGCTGTACTACGACTTCCGCGTCTCCCGCGGTCAACGTGATGTCTTCGTTACTCACGGAACGACCCTACTGGGCGGATCAAGAGGACCGGCGGCCCGGCGCTCAGCGTCGCTTGCGCAGGGCGCGGCCGACCACGATCGCGGAGGCCACCACCAGGGCCGCCGCGGGCGCGGCCCAGCGGAGGGTGGGGTTCGGCGCGATGGTCTGCGGCGCGGGCACGGGTGCGTACCGTCCGCGCGGCGGCGCGTGGTCCACCTCCTCCGCACTCCGCCCGATCATCGTCCGCCGGGCGTGCGCGGCCTCGGCGGGAGGCTCCATGGAGTCCATGGGCGCCACGGGTTCCACGGGTTCCAGGGGCGCCACGGCTTCTTCGGGCTCCTCGGGCGCCGTGATCCCCTCCGGCTCCTCGGGCGCCTCGGGCGCCGTGACCTCTTCGGGCTCCGCGGGCTCTGTGGGCGCTACGGCCGCCTCGGTTTCCGCGGACTTCTCGGGTGCCCCGGGCTCAGGTGACCCCACGGCCTCTACGGACTCCTCGGACGCCTCGGGCTCCGCGGACTTCTCGGGTTCCGCGAGCGCCACAGCCTCCTCGGACTCGGACTCGGGCTCCTCCGGCTCCACAGACGCCACGGCCTCTACGGGTTCCGCGGGGTGCGTCGGCCGGACAGGCTCGGCCGGGCCGGTGGCCGGCTGCTGCGGCGCCGCGGCGCCGGGCTGCGCGCCGCCCGCCCGGGCGGCCTCGTCCGGTGCCTCCGGTGCGTCCGCCTCCTCCGCACCCAGCCCCTCCGCGAAACGGTTCAGCAGCCGGGTCACGGCCGCGTCGACCGCCGTCCTGGGCAGCTCGGCGACCCTGCCGTCCGCCGTGGCCGTGCCGCCGAAGGCGAGAGTGGCACCGCCGTCCGCAGCGGCCACGCGCAGGACCAGGGCGAACGTCACCGCCCCCGGACCGCGTGCCTCGGTCGCCTCGCCCTCGACGGCGTACGCACCGTCCTCGCGCGCCGTGACCCGGACGGAGCCCCGGTAGGTGATGCTGTGGCTTCCGACCCGGACCTTCAGCCGTCCGCTGCCGGGCTCGCCGCCCGCGTCCTGCTGAAGCCCGGGGACCGCGCGGGCGACCCGTGCGGGGTCGGCCAGCGTCGCCCTGAGCCGCTCGGCGGGAACCGGAACGAAAACCTCATGCTCCATGTCGTCGGAGCCTACCCAGGGGCCGCCCCGAATACCTCCCTCTCGGCCGGAGACACCTGCGCGTACCGGGGCGGTTCAGTAGCGCGGATGGACCAGTGTCGAGGCCGGCAGCCCCCGGATCCGGGTCCGGTCCGCGGCCCGCGCGTCCGCCGCGAGCCCCGCCCGGGTCAGGGTGCGCGGCGGGCGCTCGTCCCGGGCCAGGCCCAGGACCGGACGGACGTCGGCCCGCGCCAGGACGAAGCCCCAGTCGAGTGGCGCGCGGGTGGCGGGGGCGGACCGGCCCGGGCCCGCCCCGGAGCCGTCGTCGTGATCGGTCACGCGGTAGGGGGCGGTGCGCAGACCCGCGGCCCGGACGGTGGAGTCCACCGTCCAGAAGTCGCGCCGACGGCGCGCGACCTGCCCGGCGTGCACCACCAGCCGGCCGCCGCTCGCCAGGACGCGCCGGGTCAGCCCGTAGAACTCCAGCGAGTACAGCTTCGTGCCGGCGGTGACGGCCGGGTCCGGCAGATCCGAGACGACGACGTCGTACGCCCCGCGCGGGGCCCGGCGCAGCCAGCGGAAGGGGTCGGCCGTCGTCACGTGCACGCGCGGGTCGCCGTACACGTGGTCGTTCAGCGCGGACAGCGCCGGGTCGGAGCGCGCCAACCGCACGACGCCCGCGTCGAGTTCGACGATGTCGACCCGGCGCACCCCGAGGTGGCGCAGCACCTCGCGGGCGGCGAGTCCGTCGCCGCCGCCGAGGATGAGCACGCGCGCGTGCGGGCCGTTCATCGCGGGGTGGACCAGGGCCTCGTGATAGCGCCGCTCGCCGCGGCCGCCGGCCCGCAGCCGGCCGTCGAGGAAGAGGCTGACGGGACGGCCGTGGACACCGCCGGTGAGCACCACCTCCTGCACCTCGGTCCGCACCGCCACCCGTACGTCGTCGCCGTACACCGCGCGCCGTGCCGCCTGTTCGAAGTCGCCGACGAGTACGGCGGCCGTGGCGAGGACGCCGAGCACGGCGAGGTTGGCGACCAGCAGCAGCCAGCGGGCGCGGCGGCTCAGGTCCCGGCGGAACAGCCCGAGGACGAGGGCGCCGCCGGCCAGCACGTTCACCGTGCCGGTGCACAGGACGCCGGTCAGCTGGCCCAGGACGGGCAGCAGCAGGAAGGGGAAGGCGAGGCCGCCGACCAGGGCGCCGACGTAGTCGGCCGCGAACAGGTCGGCCACCGCGCCGCCCGCGTCCTGTCTGCGGATGCGCTGGATCAGCTCCATCAGCAGCGGCACCTCGGCACCGATCAGCAGGCCGATGACGAGGGAGAAGACGACCAGCAGGCAGCGCGGGCCGTCGACCCACAGGCCTCCCCAGTCACCGGTCCAGGCGAACACCGCGTACAGGACCATGGCGCTGCTGCCGCCGACGAGGGCGAGCGCCGCCTCGACCGCGCAGAAGCCGGCGGCCGCGTGCCGGCGCAGCCGTTTGGCGGCGAGGGAGCCGATGCCCATCGCGAAGACCATGACCGACAGCACGACCGAGGCCTGTGTGACCGAGTCGCCGATCAAGTACGAGGCCAGGGCGACGAGTTCGAGTTCGTACACCAGTCCGCAGGCGGCGCAGACGAAGACGCCCGCGAGGACCAGGAACCGTCCGGTGCCCGGCCGGACCGGCAGCCGCGCGTGGCCGCCCCAGGACGGCGAGGTGCCGGGCGGGGCGGGGGCGCGCGACTCGATCACGACTGCGACGTTACGTGACGAACACGGCACGCTTCGTCACCCACACGTGTGGAAATACCCGCTGTTCGGGTGTCTTGTGTTTACCGGGGTCAGACCCCGGACCGGCTGAGCCGGCCGCACCGTCCCGCGGGGACCCGCATCCCGACCCGGGTCCGGGTCGCCACCAGCTGGCCGTCCTGCGGGTAGGCGTGCCAGGTGCGCCAGTGCACATGGCCGTCGTGGCGCTGGGCGAGCATGGCCGTGAACGCGTGCGGACTGCCGGGGAAGACGCCCGCGAGACTGTTCGGATGATCGCAGACGAGGGCCAGCAGTTCCTGCGCGCGGCCCGCGAACGAGCCCGGCGAGAGGACCTCGACGCGCGCGGCGAACTCGTACTCCCAGTCGTCGACCCGCTTGGCGACGCCGAGCGGCAGGGGTGTGCTGCTGCCGGGAATGCAGGCCACCGTCTCCGAACAGCGGCCCTGCTCCTGCTCCACCAGCACCTGGTGGGACGCGCCGAGCAGTCTCAACTGGAGATTGGCGCCGTCCAGTTCGAGGTCGAGTGTGGCCAGGGCGGGGAGCGGCTCGCGCCCCAGGGCCCAGGCGAGGTCTGCCGCGCGCGTGTCGGTGTAGGAGGTGTTCAGGGTCGTGAGCATGGATCGGCTCCGCAAGCACGCAAAGAAAAAGGGGGTGTTGGTCCGGCGCACCCCGGTCGACTCCGGTCGACTCCGGTCGACGGCGGGAATTCGGCCCGGTCAGCCCAGTCGGGAGGGGTGTCCGCGCAAGACGTCCGAGGGGCTGCGATGGTGGTTTAGAGGGAATCATGAACTGTGCTGCCGCCACAGCGTTTTTACCCAACTTCGTGGGGTTTCCATCCCTCAGAGGGCCCGACAGCTCAACTGTTCAACCACGGCGTGCGCCGGAGCCCCACGGCGCACACCCGCGCGGTACGGGGCCCGAACGAATGTCCGGGCCCCGTCCGCCGGATACGGCTCCCCCTGCTGGAGCTCGGCTGCCCCGTGTCAGCTGCCTCCGCCGCATCCGCCCCCGCCGCCGCAGGACGACCCGCCCCCGCACGAGTGACCACCACCGCAGGACGACCCGCCCCCGCACGAGTGACCACCCGAATGCCCGCCTGAATGACCACCGGAGTGGCCGCCCGTGGACGAGCCGGTGCTGTCTCCCCCGCCGGCCCACCAGCTGCTGTCGCTGCCGCTACCGCTGCCGCCGCGCCGACGGCTGACGCCGTACGCCCGCGCCTTGCCGTTCCTGCGCGCCGAGGACGCGACGGCGCCCGCGAACAGGACCGCGGCGACCACCAGGATGATGCCCAAGGCCATGGCGTCACCCTCCTTCCGATTCCCCCGAAGCGGCCCCCCGTGGGCGCCTCGTTCCTTGCGTGGACTGGGGATGCCAGGCCGCCCGCGCGGCCAAAGCAGAGTTGAGCAACTTCTGAGGGTCCGACCGAAGAAAAGGCCCCTGACCTGCACCGGAGTGCAGATCGGGGGCCGTTCGTACCTCAGGGGCCGTCAGGCGCCCAGGTGGACGGGGGCCTTCTGGACGGACCGGCCCAGGATGTGGCCGCTGAGGGTGCCGTCGGCATTCAGGACGACCAGCGTGACGTCGTCCTGGAGGACGACCGGGCGGCCCTTGGCCCACGCGACGGGGAACGTGCCGTGGCCGGTGGTCAGCTGCGCCCCGTAGACACCGTTGTGCCTGACGAGCTTCACGGTTGCGCCGTTGGCCAGCTTGTAGCGGCCGAGCCGGGGTGCGGGCGCGGTCTCGGACCCGGTCCAGGTGACGGTCGTGCCGTCCGGGTTCAGCACCAGCGTGCGGGTGCCGTACAGGGCGGCGCCGGAGCGGCCGTGGGCGTCGAGGAAGCGCACCAGCCTGCCGTCCCGGAAGAGACGGGCCTGGTAGTGGCCGACGGAGACCTTGAACGTCTGCACGGTCGTACGGGAGTCGAGGCGCAGGGTGCGCACGAGCCTGCCGCTCAGGGTGCAGTCGGCGGACAGCGCCGGGAAGGCGGTGCTGCGCCAGGGGGTCGGTCCGCCCTCGCTGCGCTGCCCGAAGACGGGCCTGGCGCCGAGCACTCCGGTGATCTTCAAGCCGTCGGCCAGGTCGGTGGGCCTGCTCTGGTCCACGGTCGCGACGACGCCGCCCCTGTCGTTCAGGAGCTTGGCGGACGCACCGCTGTGCGCACTGTTGACCAGCCGTACCGTCATGCCGCCGAAGACGGAGGGGATGGTCTTGACCGCGACGCAGGCGCTGCCCGCCGACGGCGCGACCGGGGTGGCGGCACTGGCGGCGGCACCGGCCGAGACGACGCAGGCGGCGGTCGTGCCGACGAGGGCGAAGGTGGCGAGGGTGGTGCGGAGTGCAGTGCGCATAGCTGCTCCTGGCGACGTTGCTTCGGCCGTGCCGACCTCTCCGACCGGCGGGAACAACGTTAAAGATCACTCGTGCCAGGGCCGTCGATCTTGCGTCACAGACATGTGACAGCCGGCCGCCCATCGACACAGGCGACCCTCGGCGAAGGTGGGTTGAACAACCCCGGAGCTTCGGCGCAGGATGGCCGGCATGACCTCCAGCGCACGCCCCTTCCTCAACCGCCGGCTCGCCGAGTTCGGGACGACGATCTTCGCCGAGATGTCGGCGCTGGCCGTACGGACCGGGGCGATCAACCTGGGCCAGGGCTTCCCCGACACGGACGGACCCGAGGAGATCAGGGAGGCCGCGGTGCGCGCGCTGCGCGACGGCCTCGGCAACCAGTACCCGCCGGGCCCCGGCATCCCCGAGCTGCGCACCGCCGTCGCCGCGCACCAGCAGCGCCGCTACGGCCTGTCCTACGACCCCGACACCGAGGTCCTGGTCACGGCCGGCGCCACGGAGGCCATCGCCGCGGCCCTGCTCGCCCTGCTGGAGCCGGGCGACGAGGTGATCGCCCTGGAGCCCTACTACGACTCCTACGCGGCCTGCATCGCGATGGCGGGCGGCACCCGGGTGCCGGTCACCCTGCGCCCGCACGACGGCGCGTTCCGCCTGGACCTCGACGAACTGCGCGCCGCGGTCACCGACCGCACCCGCCTGCTGCTGGTCAACACCCCGCACAACCCGACCGGCACGGTCCTCACCCGCGAGGAGCTGACGGCGGTCGCGGAGCTGGCCGTGGAGCGCGACCTGCTGGTGGTCACCGACGAGGTGTACGAGCACCTCGTCTTCGACGGGGCCGAGCACCTGCCGCTCGCCGCCTTCCCCGGGATGCGCGAGCGCACGGTCACGATCGGCTCGGCCGGCAAGACCTTCTCCTTCACCGGCTGGAAGGTCGGCTGGGTCACCGCTCCGCCCGCCCTGGTCACGGCGGTGCGCTCGGCGAAGCAGTTCCTGACGTACGTGTCGGCCGGACCGTTCCAGTACGCGGTCGCCGAGGCGCTCGCCCTCCCGGACTCCTACTTCGAGTCCTTCCGCGAGGACATGCGGGTCAGGCGCGACATCCTCGCGGCCGGCCTGAAGGAGGCGGGCTTCCAGGTCTACAGCACCGCCGGCACCTACTTCATCACCACCGACATCCGCCCGCTCGGCGAGAGCGACGGCTTCGCCTTCTGCCGCGCCCTGCCGGAGCGGGCCGGTGTGGTCGCCATCCCGAACGCGGTCTTCTACGACCACCGCGAGGCCGGCGCCCCCTTCGTCCGGTTCGCGTTCTGCAAGCGCACCGAGGTGCTGGAGGAGGCCGTACGGCGCCTGAAGTCCCTGCCGGCCTGACGCCCGGCCGGTCCGAGGTCATGCGGGTCGGCCGGTCCGAGGCCGTGCGGCTCGGCCGGTCCGAGGTCATGCGGGCCTGCCGGTCCGGGGTCGTGCGGGTCGGCCGGGAGGTGCCGTCCCGTGCGGTGGCCCGATCCACCCCGACGGCGGACCGGTCCGCCTGGGAGCGCTCCGCCGGGAAGGGTGGCGGGCGTCCCGGCGGGGGGGGGGTAGGGATCCCCCGGTCACGCAGGCGCCCCCGGGGGGGGGGGGGGGGCACCCACCCCCAAGCCCCCACC
>NZ_JBEOWS010000209.1:0-17055 GCF_040296125.1 Streptomyces sp. NPDC002265
GGCCTGAACCGGCCGGACCTCCGGGTCAGCGGGCGCCGGGTTCGACGCCGAGTTCCGTCACCAGTTCGGTGGCACGAGAGGCGGGTACGCCCGCCGTGGTCAGGATCGTGACCGCGGCGGAGCGGCCCGCCTCCTCCGTTCTCAGCAGGCCGTCGTTCACGGCCTCCATCAGCGCGAACAGCATCTGCTCGTGTACGTAGGCCAGGGCCGCCGGCGGCAGCGGGGAGCTGAAGACCCCCTGGTCCAGCCCGTGTCGGAGCACCTCGGCACAGGACTCTCGGACCGGGGCGAGCCGCTCGCGGATGCCCTGCACGGTGACGCTGCGCTGGGCCAGCGCGACCAGGATGCGGTAGCGGTCGGCGACCTCCCAGACCACGAGGGTCGAGCGGGCCAGTGCCTGCACCGGGTCGTCGGCGCCGTCGCGGCCGGCCGCGAACGCGGCCTCCACCGCCGCCACCGCACCGTCGACCAGCGTGCTGATCAGCGCCTCACGGCTGGGGAAGTGCCCGTACACCGTCCGTCGTACGACGCCCGCGGCGCGCGCGATCTGGTCCATGGACGCGTCGGGGTCGCGCAGCAGCTCGGCCAGCGCGACATCGAGGATGCGGCGGCGGTTGGCGTCGGCGCGACTGGTGTTACCCGTGGTCATGTCAGCCATTCTGCACTCCCGTCGACTTGCACAGTGGTGTGCAGCATCGTAGATTGCACATCGTTGTGCAATTGCACTCCGCTGTGCAATTCGATGCCGCGTTGTGGAAGAGGAAGGCGACCCCGCCCATGCGACTCGTCATGACCGAACCGGTCGAAAGGACGGCGGGCCCCTACCGCCGGCGCTGGTGGGCGCTTCTCGTGCTCTGCCTCAGCCTGCTGATCATCGTGATGGCGAACACCGCCCTCACCGTCGCCGCGCCCGACATGACCCAGGACCTGGGCCTGTCCAGCGCCGACCTCCAGTGGGTCATCGACGGCTACACCGTCCCGTACGCCGCGCTGATGCTGCTGCTCGGCGCGATCGGTGACAAGTACAGCCGGCGCGGGGCGCTCGTCCTCGGTCTCCTCGTCTTCGGCGGCGGCGCCGTCGCGGGCTCGCTCGTCGGCAGCGCCACCGGGGTCATCGCGGCCCGTGCGGTGATGGGCGTCGGCGCGGCACTGATCATGCCCGCCACGCTGTCCCTGCTCGCCGCGACCTTCCCGCGCGCCGAACGCGCCAAGGCGATCACCCTGTGGACCGCCACCGCGGGCCTCGCCATCGCGGCCGGCCCGCTGGTCGCCGGGGCGCTGCTGGCGCACCACGGCTGGTCCTCCACGTTCCTGATCAACGTGCCGATCGCCGCCGTGGCGATCGTCGGCGCCTTCGTCCTCGTACCGCCGTCGAAGGCCGCGCACCACAGCCGCATCGACTACGTCGGCGGTCTGCTGTCCGTGGTCTGGATCGGCTCCCTCGTCTACATGATCATCCAGGGGCCGCACTTCGGCTGGGGCGTCAAGGCGGTCACGGCCGCGGTGGCGGCCGGTGCGGGCCTGCTCGCCTTCGTCCTGTGGGAGCTGCGCCACCCGCGCCCGGTCCTGGACGTGCGGCGCTTCGCCGACCGCCGCTTCGCGGGCTCCAACCTCGCGGTGGCCCTGTTCTTCCTGGCCGTCTTCGGCGCCTTCTACTACCTCACCCAGCACCTCCAGTTCGTCCTCGGCTACGACGCCCTGGAGACCGGCACCCGCATGCTGCCGCTCGCCGGTGCCGTGTTCGTCGGCTCGGCGCTGACCGGCTACCTGACCCCGCGGGTCGGCATGAAGTGGACGGTGAGCGCGGGCATGGTCGGCGGCACGGCCGCCCTCGCCCTGCTCACGCGGGTGGACGCGGGCTCCGGCTACGGCGACTTCGTCGCCCCGCTCGTCGTCCTCGGCCTGGCGATCGGGCTCGCCCTCTCGCCCTGCACGGACGCGATCATGGGTGCCTTCCCGGAGTCCGAACTGGGCGTCGGCGGCGCGGTGAACGACACCTCGCTGGAGCTCGGCGGCTCGCTCGGCATCGCCATCCTCGGTTCGCTGCTGGCCACCTCGTACTCGGACCACCTCGCGGACGCCACGGCCGGTGCCGGGCTCCCGGCGTCCGCCCTCGCCACCGCCCAGGACTCGGTGGGCGCGGGGTACGCGGTCGCGCAGGGCGTCGGTGACAAGGCCCGCGCCCTCGCCGCCCAGGCGGCGCAGGCCGGTGATCCGCAGCAGGGCGCCCAGTTGAAGGCGCAGGCGGAGCAACTCGCCCAGGGCGCCGGGCGGATGGCCGACGCGGTCGGCTCGTCCTTCTCCGACGCGGTGGCCCACACCAGTCTGATCGGCGCGGTGGTCCTCGGGGTCGGCACGCTCCTGGTGGCCGCGCTGCTGCCGGGCCGGACGAAGCAGGCGCCGGCCACGGCGGAGCACACGGCCCGGACGGCCGCGACCGGCGCGGAGCAGGCGGCGGAGAACCGCGGGGAACCGGCGGACGAGACCGCGGCGAACGCCGACGCGGAGGAAGCGCAGGAAGCGACGGCGGAGAAGTCCGAGCAGACCGACGCGGACAAGGAGCCGAAGCGCGCGGCCGCCGGGGCGCGTTGACCCGATTCTTACCTTCTTCTTGACCGCTTACACTAGCGTGCCGCGCCGACCGACTGGCGCGGCACGTTCTGTGGAGGCACGGGGGATGAAGATCGACTGGGACCGGCGGACCTGCGCTCGGCGCGGCCATGTGACGTACGCGCCGGAGGACCCCCGGCTGCGGGTGCGGCTGCGCGCGGACACCGCCCTCGGCGAGGTCTGGCGCTGTCTGCGCTGCGGCGACTACGTGCTCGGCGAGCCGCACGGCTCGGGCCCCGCGGACCAGGCGCCCCTCGTCCCGCGCGGCAAGGTGCTGCGCGATCTGTTCATCCTGCGCTTCCTCGCGATCGAGCGGGCCGTGCGCGGGGTGTTCATCGTGCTGGTCGCCGCGGCCGTGTGGAAGTTCAGCAACAGCCGGTACGCGGTGCGCCGGCTCTTCGACGAGTACCTCGACGTCTTCCGGCCGGTCTTCCGGCACTTCCACTACGACCTCGACCACTCGCCCGTGGTCGGCACCATCCAGAAGACCTTCGGCTACAAGCAGTCCACGCTGCTGCTGGTGGCCGCGCTGCTGCTGATCTACGCGCTGGTCGAGCTCGTCGAGGCGGTCGGCCTCTGGTACGCCAAGCGCTGGGCGGAGTACCTGACCGTGGTCGCCACGGCCGCCTTCCTCCCGCTGGAGATCTACGAACTCACCGAGCACGTCAGCTGGCTGAAGATCGCCACGCTCGTCCTCAACATCCTCGCCGTCCTCTACATCGCCATCGCCAAGCGGCTGTTCGGGCTGCGCGGCGGGCGCCGGGCGTTCGAGGAGGAGCGCCGCAGCGCCTCGCTGCTGGAGGTGGAGGAGTCGGCGGGCGTGCCGGTCTAGGACCTGGCGGGTGGGTCAGCCCGCCCCCACCGCCGCGTCCAGCCGTGCCGTCTCCTCGGCGGTCAGTGTCAGGTCCGCCGCGGCCGCCGACGCCCGGATCGTCTCCGGACGGCTCGCGCCCGGGATCGGGAGCACGGTCGGCGACCGGGTCAGGAGCCAGGCCAGGCAGACCTGCTGGGGAGTCATCTCGCGCTCCGCGGCGACCGTGCGGAAGGCGGCGAAACGGTCCCGCCCGGCGCCGGGGTCCGCGCCCTCCCGTGGGGCCGGTCCGTCCAGGGAACTGCGGGAGATCCCGCCCAGCGGGCTCCACGGCAGGAACGCCAGCCCCAGTTCCGCGCACAGCCGCAGTTCGGGCTCGCTGTCGCGGACGGCGGGGGAGTAGCGGTTCTGCACCGACACCAGCCGGTCGCCGAGGATCCGCCGCGCCCGGCGGATCTGGTCCGCGTCCGTGTTGGAGATCCCGGCCAGCCGGATCTTGCCCTCGTCGAGCAGGTCGCGCAGGGCGCCGACGGATTCCTCGAAGGGCACCGCCGGGTCGGGCTTGTGCAGCTGGTAGAGGCCGATCGCGTCGACGCCGAGGCGCTTGAGGGAGGCCTCGGCGGCCGCCTTCAGACGGCGCGGAGTGCCGTTCACCGTCCAGCCGCCGTCGGGGGTCCGGCCCCGGCCGCCCTTCGTGGCCACCAGCACCCCGGCGGTGTCACCGCCGTACGCGGCGAGCGCGCGGGCCACCAGAAGCTCGTTGTGGCCGGGTTCGGCGTCCGGCAGGGTGTAGGAGTCGGCGGTGTCCAGCAGGGTGACGCCCGCGTCCAGCGCCGCGTGCACGGTGGCCAGCGCGCGGCGCTCGTCGGGGCGGCCCTCGATGGACAGCGGCATCGCGCCGAGACCGATCGCGCTCACCGGGAGATCGCCGATCCTGCGCCGAAGCATGTCAGTGGTCCTTTCCGAGGGTCTCCGCGACGGCCTGGGGCAGCCACTGCCGGGCGTCGGTGAAGGCGAAACCGAGCCGGGTGGCGCGGGAGTTGTCCATGCCGTAGGAGCGGAAGAAGGAGAACGGGGAGACCTCGCCGGCCACGACCTCCTGGAAGCGGGCCGGGCCGCCCGGGATGTGGGCCACGATCTCGTCGGTGGTGAGCGTGCCGTGCGAGGCCGCGTTGACCGGGCCGGTGAAGTCCTGGCCCACCGCCCAGAACAGGAAGTCGGCGATCTCCTCGACATGGATGTACGTCGCCGGGTGGTTGGTGGCCGGCACGGTGATCGGTTCGCCGGTGCGCAGCCGGTCGGCGTAGTGGGCGAGGCGCCCGGTGAAGTCGTCGTCGCCGCCCAGCACATGGGCCACCCGGACGGCCGTGCAGGGGAAGGCGGGCGCCGCCGCGAGGACCGCCTCCGCCTGCCGCTTGCCCTCGCCGTAGTGCGCGTCCAGGAACTCCGGCTCGTCCCAGGGGAGTTCGAGATCCACGGCGACCTCGCGCGGATCGACCGCGTCCTCGGCCACGGCGGTGGGTGAGTCCTGGTGCTCGTAGACCTCCACCGTCGACGTCATCACATAGCGCCGGGTGCGGCCGGAGAGGACCCGGCGGGCGATCGCGGCCTGGCGCGGGGTGTAGCAGACCTGGTCGACGACGGCGTCGAACACGCGCCCGTCGAGCGCCTCGGCCAGCGCGCGCTCGTCGTCGCGGTCGGCGACCAGGTGGACCGCCCCGGCGGGCGGCGGGGCCGAACCGCGGTTGAGGACCGTGACCCGGTCCCCGGCGGCGAGCAGCCGGTCGATCAGCCGCTTCCCGAAATACCGGTTCCCCCCGATGACCAGTACGTCACGCATGACACCCCTCCCGAAACACCGTCTCACCGCCGCATTCGTCACCGCTGTCGTCACCGGTTTTGTCACCGGTTCCGCTCGCGGGAACCCGACGGCCATAATTCTGCTGGCGCAGTGCCGGGTGCTGAAGGGGGAGTTGTGGGAGATCGGGCGGCCGTACCGAAAGAACCACGGAATGCGCGGGTCACCGCCGTCGGAACGTCGGTGGCCTTCGACGAGCTGGACCGGCAGATCCTGCTGCTCCTGCAGACCGACGGCCGGATCAAGCTCAGCGAGCTGGGCCGCCGGGTGCGGCTGAGCCCGGCGGCGGTCACCGAGCGGGTGCGGCGGCTGGAGGCGGCGGGTGCCGTGACCGGGTACGGCGCCCATGTGGTGCCGGCCCGGCTCGGCTACGGCATCCAGGCCTTCATCCGGGTCAACCCGCACGGCGGTTACACCCTCCGGCACCCCCGCACCCTGGAGCTGATCGAGCGGCCCGAGATCACCGAGGTCCATCACGTCGTGGGGGAGGACTGCTGGATCCTCAAGGTCGCCGTCCGGGACACCGTCCACCTGGAGGAGATCCTCGAACTGACCTCCGCGCTGGGCCGCACCACGACCTCGATCGTGTCTCCTCGCCGGTGCGGCGGAAGCCGCTGCTGCCGCCCGCGTGACGCGCGCTTGCCTTGACGTCGGCGTCAAGGCGTACGTTCGTCGGTATGCGAATCGGCGAGCTGGCCGCACGGGCCGGAACCACCACGCGGACGCTGCGGTACTACGAGTCGCGGGGCCTGCTGACCGCGCGGCGCGACGACCACGGGCACCGCTCCTACGACGACCGCGACCTGAAGCTGCTGCGGCAGATCAGGACGCTGCGGGACTTCGGGTTCGAGCTGGAGGAGACCCGGCCCTTCGTGGAGTGTCTGCGGGCCGGCCACCCCGAGGGGGACTCGTGCCCGGCGTCGCTCGCGGTGTACCGGCGCAAGCTGGCGGAGCTGGACGAGCTCGTCGGGGAGCTGCGGGCGGTGCGCGAGAAGGTCGCAGGGCAGCTCGAGCGGGCCGAGCGGGCGCGTGCCGAGCTGGACGCCGAGGCGCAGGTTCCGGGGGGTCCGGAGCCCGTGTGCGAGCTGGGAGGACGAGGACGGTGACCATGACGGCCGCGGTGCCCGAGGTGACGGACGAGGACTTCGGGACGGAGGTGCTCGGCGCTGATCTGCCGGTGCTGGTGGAGTTTACCGCCGACTGGTGCCCGCCCTGCCGGCAGATGGCGCCCGTGCTGCGCGCGCTCGCCGAGGAGGAGGGGGAGCGGCTGCGGGTGGTGCAGCTCAACGTGGACCGCAACCCGGAGACGACCAACCAGTACAAGGTCCTGTCGATGCCGACCTTCATGGTCTTCCGCGGCGGCGAGCCGGTGAAGGCGATGGTGGGCGCGCGGCCGAAGCGGCGACTGCTGGAGGAGCTGGCCGACGTGCTCTGACCCGCCCCGCAGCGCATCCCCCCACACAGCAGAAATCCCCCGGGCAATTGTCACCGGGGGATTTCTTTGTGTATATTCGATGATTCGCGACTTCGTGTGAACAAGTCGCGGACAAGTTCACTGGACACAGTATATCCGGGCGGGAGCGGAATTGTCAAACACCGAATTTCCGGACGATGAATTGCAGCATGAGCAGGAATTCATCGACGGGCTGTACGCGCGGGTCGACGCGCTGCGCGGCGACACCGAGACCTCCGTCACGGCCGCCCTCGCGCAGGGCAACACCCCCATGCAGGCCCGGCTGGAGCGGGACATCCTGGTCACCGAGCGCTCGGGCCTGCTGGCCGCCCTGAACGCCGTGGACGGCTCCCTCTGCTTCGGCCGGATCGACCTGGCCTCCGGCGTCCGCCACCACGTCGGCCGGATCGGTCTGCGCGCCGACGACGCCGAGCGCACACCGGTCCTCATCGACTGGCGGGCCGACGTCGCCCGCCCCTTCTACCTGGCCACCGGCCACACCCCGATGGGCCTGCGCCGCCGCCGGCACATCAGCACCGACGGCCGCCGGGTCACCGCCCTGCACGACGAGATCCTCGACCTCGGCGACGCCACCCGCACCGGCCACGAGGACCCGGCGGGCGACGCCGTCCTCCTCGCGGCGCTGGGCGCGGCCCGCACCGGCCGCATGGGCGACATCGTGCAGACCATCCAGGCCGAACAGGACGAGATCATCCGGGCCCCGCACCGCGGGGTGCTGGTGGTGGAGGGCGGACCCGGCACCGGCAAGACGGCCGTCGCGCTGCACCGGGCCGCGTACCTGCTCTACGAGCACCGGGAGCTGCTCGCCAAGCGTGCGGTGCTTATCGTCGGACCCAACCCGGCCTTCCTCGGCTACATCGGCGAGGTGCTGCCCGCGCTGGGCGAGACCGGCGTGCTGCTGGCCACGGTCGGCGAGCTGTTCCCCGGGGTGCGGGCGACGGCGGGCGACACCCGTGAGGCGGCCGCGGTGAAGGGCCGTGCGGACATGGCGGACGTCCTCGCCGACGTCGTACGCGACTGGCAGGCACTGCCCGACCCGGTGATCGCGATCGAGCACGACCGCGAGGTCCTGATGCTCGACGACGGCCTGGTGAAGGTCGCCCGTGAGCGCACCCGGTCCGCCGCACTGCCGCACAACGTGGCGCGCGAGCACTTCGAGGGACACATCCTCAACACGCTGACCGAGCTGTACGCCGAGCGCGTGGGCACCGACCCGTACGACGGCAGCAGCCTGCTGGACGCCTCCGACGTCACCCAGATCCGCGACGAGCTCGCCGAGAACCCCGAGGTGTGGGCCGCGATCGACCAGCTGTGGCCGCGGCTGACCCCACAGCGCCTGGTCGCCGACTTCCTCGCCGACCCGGTGGGCTACGTCAGCGACGAGGACGCCCACGCGATCCGCCGTCCGGTGACGCGGGCGTGGACCGTCGCGGACGTGCCGCTGCTCGACGAGGCGGCCGAACTGCTCGGCGTGGACGAGCGGGTGGCGCGGGCGCGGGCCGAGCGCGAGCGGGAGACGCAGGTCGCCTACGCGCAGGGCGTGCTGGACGTCTCGTACGCCTCGCGCACCTACGAGTTCGAGGACATCGACGAGGAGGACTCCGAGGTCCTGTCCGCGCACGACATCATCGACGCCGAGCGGTTCGCCGAGCGGCAGGAGGAGGACGACCACCGCAGCGCCGCCGAGCGTGCGGCGGCCGACCGGACCTGGGCGTTCGGGCACATCATCGTCGACGAGGCGCAGGAGCTGTCGCCGATGGCGTGGCGGCTGCTGATGCGGCGCTGTCCCACCCGCTCGATGACGCTGGTCGGCGACCCGGCGCAGACCGCGGAGGCGGCCGGTGTCGGCTCCTGGTCGAAGATCCTCCAGCCGTATGTCGAGGACCGCTGGGAGCACACCCGGCTCGGCGTCAACTACCGCACCCCCGCCGAGATCATGGAGCTCGCGGCGGCCGTGGTGCGCGCCGAGCGGCCCGACTTCGAGCCACCGAGCTCGGTGCGGTCGACAGGGGTACGGCCCTGGGTGCGCGCCACCGACGACCTGCCCGGCGCGGTGGCCGAGGCGGTGGCGGAGCTGACCCCGGCCGAGGGGCGGCTCGCGGTGATCGCGCCGCGCCATCTGCACCGCAGGCTGGCCGCCCGGCTGGACGGGGTGACGGCGGGCGCGGAGCCGGACCTGACCCGGACCGTCGTCCTGCTCGACCCGAGGCAGTCCAAGGGGCTCGAGTTCGACTCGGTGCTGGTGGTGGAACCGGCGCTGTACGGCACGAGCGACCTGTACGTGGCACTGACGCGGGCCACCCAGCGGCTGGGCGTGCTGCACACGGGCCGGCTGCCGAAGGCGCTGGCCGGCGCCACCGTCTGAGGCACGGCCGCGCGGTACGTGTGCGGTGGGCGCCGCCCACCGTCCACGACCGCGCCGGCCGGCCCTCGGCGGTCCTCGTACGAGGCTGTGCGCGGCGGCGTTCAGGCCGGGCGCAGCCACACCGTGGCGAGCGGCGGCAGGGTCAGCCGGATGCTGGCCCGCCGGCCGTGCCAGGGCTGCGGCTCCGGCTTCACCGGATCGGGGTTGACGACCTCGCCCCCGCCGTACCGGGCCGCGTCGGTGTTGAGGACCTCGTGCCAGGCCGGCACGTCCTCGGGGACGCCGAGGCGGTAGTCGTCGCGGACCACCGGGGAGAAGTGGGAGACCGCGAGCAGAGGGACGCCCTCGGCGTCGTAGCGCACGAACGCGACCACGTTGTCCTCGGACGCGTCGCCCACGATCCACCGGAACCCGGCCGGCTCGGTGTCGCACTGCCACAGCGCCGGGGTGTCCCGGTAGACGGTGTTGAGATCGCGCACCAGATCGCGCACACCGCGGTGGTCGGCCCCCGCCCCGTAGGCCGGGTCCAGCAGCCACCAGTCCGGGCCGTGCGCCTCCGACCACTCCGCTCCCTGCGCGAACTCCTGCCCCATGAACAGGAGTTGCTTGCCGGGATGGGCCCACATGAAACCGAGGTAGGCACGGTGGTTCGCGCGCTGCTGCCACCAGTCGCCCGGCATCTTCGACACCAGCGAGCGTTTGCCGTGCACCACCTCGTCGTGCGAGATGGGCAGGACGTAGTTCTCGCTGTAGGCGTACACCATCGAGAAGGTCATCTCGTTGTGGTGGTACTTGCGGTGCACCGGCTCGTGGCTCATGTACGCCAGGGAGTCGTGCATCCACCCCATGTTCCACTTCAGCCCGAAGCCGAGGCCCCCGAAGCCGCCCGGCCCCTTCTGGTGGGTGGCGCGGGTGACCCCGTCCCAGGCGGTGGACTCCTCCGCGACGGTGACGACCCCCGGCGCCCGCCGGTAGACCGTCGCGTTCATCTCCTGGAGGAACGCCACCGCGTCCAGGTTCTCCCGGCCGCCGTGCTCGTTCGGGACCCACTGGCCCGGCTCGCGCGAGTAGTCGAGGTAGAGCATCGAGGCGACCGCGTCCACCCGCAGCCCGTCGATGTGGAACTCCTCGCACCAGTACACCGCGTTGGCGACCAGGAAGTTGCGCACCTCGCGGCGCCCGAAGTCGAACTCCAGCGTTCCCCAGTCGGGGTGCGCGGAGCGCAGCGGGTCCGCGTGCTCGTACAGCGGACGGCCGTCGAACTCGGCCAGCGCCCAGTCGTCGCGCGGGAAGTGGGCGGGCACCCAGTCCATCAGGATGCCTATCCCCGCCCGGTGAAGGGCGTCCACCAGGTACCGGAAGTCGTCCGGGGTGCCCAGCCGGGCCGTGGGCGCGTAGAAACCGGTGACCTGGTAGCCCCAGGAGCCGCCGAAGGGGTGCTCGGCCACCGGCATCAGCTCCACATGGGTGAAGCCCAGGTCCCGGACGTACGCGGGCAGCTGCTCGGCGAGCTGGCGGTAGGTCAGGCCAGGTCGCCAGGAGGCGAGATGGACCTCGTACACGGACAGCGGCGCCCGGTGCGGGGGAGTGTCCCCGCGGTGTGCCAGCCAGTCGGCGTCGCCCCACTCGTAGTGCGAGGCGGTCACGATCGAGGCGGTCTCGGGCGGCACCTGGGTGCGGCGGGCCATCGGGTCGGCCCGCAGGGTCCGCGACCCGTCCGGGCGGGTGATCTCGAACTTGTACAGCTCGCCCTCGCCGATGCCCGGCACGAACAGCTCCCAGACACCCGAGGAGCCCAGCGAGCGCATCGGATGTCCCGTGCCGTCCCAGAAGTTGAAGCCGCCCGTCACCCGCACCCCGCGCGCGTTCGGCGCCCACACCGTGAAGCGGGTTCCGGTCACGTCCTGGTGGGTGACCGGCTCGGCGCCGAGCGCCATCCACAGCTGCTCGTGCCGGCCCTCGCCTATCAGATGCAGGTCCAGCTCGCCCAGCGTGGGCAGGAAGCGGTAGGCGTCCTCGGTGTCCTGGACCGTCCCCTCGTACGCCACCAGCAGGCGGTAGCGCGGGATCTCGGTGAGCGGGAGCAGGCCTGAGAAGAATCCGTCGCCGTCGTCGTGCAGTTCGGCGCGCAGGTTCCCGGCCACGACGGTCACGCCCAGCGCGTACGGCCGGAAGGCGCGGAAGGCGACACCGCCGGGCACCGGGTGGGCGCCCAGGACGGAGTGCGGGGCGTGATGGGTGCCGTGCAGGAGCCGCTCGCGGTCGCCCGCGTCCACGGCGGGGGAGTACGCCAGGGGGAGCGGACCGGGCTCCGGAACGGGTTCCTGCGTGTCGTCCTGGCGCACGGCCTCCGCCGCCTTCACCGGGTCCGCCGCCCCCGTCGTCTTCGCGGCCCCCGTGGCCGTGGTGGCCTTCCGCCCGGCCGCGGTCTTCCCGGTGGCGGCATTCCGGACGGCGCCCTGTTTCGCGACGGCCTTCTTCGCCGCCGTCTTCTTGACTGCCGCAGCCTTCTTCGCGGTCGCCTTCTTCGCTGCCGCCTTCTTGGCCGTCGCCTTCGCGGTCGTCTTCTCCGCGGTCGCCTTCGTCGTCTTCTTCGCCGGCGGCTGCTCCTCGGCCGTCTTCTTCGGATGTGAACCGCTGGACGGGGGGCTGGGGGTCACGGACAGAGCCTCCTGGGCGAGGTTGAGGTCAGGACGGGTCGGGTGCGGCGAGGCGGCGTATCGCGGACAGCGGGACCGGAAGCCAGTCGGGCCGCTGCCGGGCCTCGTAGAGGACCTCGTAGACGGCCTTGTCCGTCTCGTAGGCCCGAAGCAGTACGGGATCGGTGCGCGGGTCACGGGCGCCGCCCTCGGCGTACCCCGTGCAGTAGGCGGCCCGGCAGGTGTCCGCCCACCCCGGCACGGTCGGGTTCACGGAGTGCTCGGCGTAGTCGAAGGAGCGCAGCATCCCCGCGACGTCCCGCACCGTGGGCTGCGGCATCCGCCGCTCGGCCAGCGGCCTGGCAGGCTCGCCCTCGAAGTCGATCAGGGACCACGTCCCGCCGCCGTCGGCCGGGTCGGCGCCGCCGTGGCCCGGGTCGTGGGAGGGCGAGCGCAGACACTGCCCGAGGTGCAGATCGCCGTGGATGCGCTGGGCGGTCCAGGTCCGGCCCTCCGCCGCCAGAATGGCCGGTGCCTCGAAGGCGACACGCAGCCCGGACACGTACGGACGCAGCGCGGGCACCGCCTGCGCGGCCGCGTCCAGCCGCTCGATCATGCCGTCGGCCAGCGCCCGCACCTGGGTGTGGCCCAGGGTCACCGTGGGCAGCGCGCGGGCGAGTGCCGTGTGCACCTCGGCCGTGGCACGCCCCAGCGCTCGCGCCTCGGCGGCGAAGTCCTCACCCTTGGCGAGCTCGCGCAGCGCCAGTTCCCAGCCGTCCGACGCGCCCTGCACGAAGGGCTGGAGCACCGCCAGGACGTACGGCTCGCCGGACAGCTCCGCCCGCAGCCAGGCCGTGGGCGCCGGAACCCGCGAGCAGCCCTCGCGGGCCAGGGCCAGCGGCAGTTCGAGGTCGGGGTTGACCCCCGGCACGACCCGGCGCAGTAACTTGAGGATGAACGTATCTCCGTAGACCACCGACGAGTTGGACTGCTCGGCGGTCATCATCCGCGGCACCAGGCCGGCCCGTATCTCCTGGCCGGGATCCCGCTCGAAACGCAGTCCGCCGATGCGGGCCCGGGAGCGCAGGGCTTCCAGGAGCACACCGGCGGGCTGGGGGTCGTACAGGGCCTCGTACGCGGTCCGGCCGGCGAGCGGCCCCGCGGTCATGTGTCCGATCAGGGCCGGTGCCAGCCGGGGCGGCAGTGCCTCGCGGGCGCCTATCAGGAGCTGATAGCAGTCGCCGGGAGCGGTCCGGGCGCCCGGCACGGGCGGCTGATGGGCGCGTACCAGCAGGTGGTGCAGGCCCAGCTGGCTGTGGGCCGGCAGCAGCTCGGTGGCGCTGACCAGCGAGAACCCGGTGATCGGGCGTCCCTTTCCGGCGAACCAGCGCTGCCGTGGCAACCAAGTGCGCAGCAGGGGGTCCAGGGACGCCAGGAGGCCGGGACCAGTGGTCGCGGTGCGTGTGACGGCTTCCGACATGGGTCGCGTCCTTTCCCCGGGGGCGAGGGGAGGCGGTTACTGATGCGTGCCCCGGGCGGAGCGGTGGAAACCGCGTCGACCCGGGACCTTTCAGCCGAGCCGGTCCAGGGGATTTTCTGCGGACATGACGCAAGGGTGCCCAATGTCCGGTTGTGCAACCAGACACCGGACACCCTTGTGGCGGCGCCGCGATCCGAGCCGGGGGCTCGGGTCAGACGGCGGTGTAGGCGAAGGTGATCGTGATCTTCTGCGCGTCCTTCTCGGAGACGGTGTCGCCGGACGTCTTGGGCGTGAGCCAGAACTCGTACGTCGCGGAGTCGACGTCGCCCTTCGACTTGGCCTTCAGTTCGGAAGTTCCGTTGACCAGTTTGAGCTCTGCCGTGACCTTCCCGCTGAGTGCGGTCGGAAGAGTGACGCTCGGCGTGACCTTCAGATCGACATCACCGGTGTTCTGCGCCGTGAAGACCCCGAGCCGCTTGGCAGTGACACCGGTGAATTTGATGTCCTTGCCCTTGTACGTGCAGACCGAGGTCTTATCCCTATTGTCCGTGGACCAGTTGCTGCTGTCCTCGCACTTGATCGTCAGCTTGGGGTCCGCCGGAGCGGGCGGGATGTCCGCCTTCACCGTGAAGGACCCGGTCACGGTGTCGGTGAACGTGGCGCCGCTGCTCACGCCGACAAGGCCAATGCCGCCCGCGGCCAGCACGAGTGCCGCCGCGATCTTTCTCCGGTCGGAGATGGCCATTGGTGTAGCGCCCTTCTGATTGAACTGGGGTCGGGTCTACGCCCCGTGGGAGGGGCGCCATGGCGGTGAACGCCGTGGCCCACCCGGCCCGGCTCGACGCGAGGTCGGACCGGATCGGGTGGGCTGGGGGCCTGCCTGGAAGGCGCGAGGCTCAGGCGGTGGCGTTGACCTTGAAGGTGACCTGGGCCGTCTTGCCGGAGGACTCGTTGCCGAGGTTCGTGGCCTTGACGACGACGCGGTACTGGACGTACTGGCCGGGCTGGACCACGTCGCCGCCGCCGTTGTCGCCGCCGGTGCGGACGTACGACACGTCGAGGGCGAGGTCGCCGGTGCGCACCACGGTCGGGGCGAAGGTGACGGGGATGTCGCCCTTGTTCCAGACGGTGAGGTTCGAGTTGTTCAGCGGGACGGCGAGCTCGGCCGTCGACGTCTTGATCAGCTGCGTGTCCGCGAGGGTGGCCGTGTGGCCGTCGTCGCTGATCGTCCAGCCGTCCGCCTGGATCTGGATCTTGGCCGTGCCGGCCTTGAAGGTGGACTCGGCGGTCACGGTGTCGGTGAACAGGGCGCTGCTGCCGATGCTCACGAGACCGATGCTGCCGGCCAGGATCGCCGCGGCGGCGATCGCCTTCGTCTTGTTGGAGATGGCCATGTGAAAGCCCTTTCAGGAGCGGTGCTCCGGTGTGCGGGGGTGTCGGCCCGATGCGGCCGGTGCGCCCGTAAGGTGGCCGCAGCGCCTGTACCCGCCGCAGGACGGCAATCCTGCGGCGGGTGAGTGGTCCCTGGACCAGGGCGTGTGCGGGGTGGGCCGTGGTATCCGGTCGATGCAAGCGATCGGATCCCCGGCCCACTCACGCGGGGGTGGATCAGGACTCGGCGGTCACCTGGAGGTAGGCCTGGCCGGTCTTGTTGGCCCAGTCGTTGTTGAGGTCCTTGACCGAGATGGTCACCAGGTAGCGAGCGGTGTCGCCCTGCTTCAGCACGTCACCGACGAGGGGAGTGAGGCGCTGGGCGCTCAGGTTGAGGACGCCCTTCAGCTCGCCGCCGGCCACGGTGTTGAACTTGACCTTGGCGTTCGCGGTACCCTCGTTCTTGACGGTCACCTCGGTGGTGATCGTGCTGGTCGAGGTGGCCAGCAGCTTCTCACCGTCGAGGACGGCGAAGTTGCCGTTGTCGCTGATCGTCCACACCGCGTCCTCGGCCTTGAGCGTGTCGTACAGCTCGGTCGAGGTGGTGTGCTGGCCGAACACGCCGGACTTCACGTTGACGATGTTGAGGTCGGCGTGGCCCGAGCGGACGTTCGTCTGCGCGGTGACCGTGTCGGTGAAGGTGGCACCGGCGCCGGCGCCGATCAGGGCGATGCTGCCGACGGCGATCGCGGCGGCCGCGGCCGCCTTCTTCTTGTTGGAGATGGCCACTGATGTGGACCTTTCTGCTTGATGGTGAAGGTTCGGGCTTGCGCCCTGGGCGCGACACGGCCCCCCACGGCGGTCCCTGGCTGGGTACCGCGCGGCGTCGTGTCCCGGAACGGGAAGGAATCCCGTTGCCCCTATGGAGTGGTGGTCTGTGGGGTGGGCTTCTTCGGGCGCCACAGCAGGACGACCGTGCCGCCCACGATCAGCAGCGCGCCGGCGCCGAGCAGCACCCGGAAGCCCGTTTCGGTGTGGATCGAGGTGACGACGTAGCCGACGTACGGCACGTCGTGGCGGACGATCCAGGCGGTGTCGCCGTCGGGGCGGACATGCCAGGGGTCCTTGGTCTCGTTGGCGTCGCCCTTGGTCTCCAGGACCGGTCCCTGCGCGGAGGGCGTGATCGTCACGATCCGGTGGACGACCTGGCGTTCCGGCTCGTCCGGGCGGTGGAAGATAACGATGTCACCGACCTTCAGCGCCTTCACGGGTTCCCGCTGGGCGATGACGACGCTTCCGGTCGGCAGCTTCGGCTCCATGCTGCCGCTGAGGACCGAACTGGCCTCCCACTTGCCGGACTTGACCGCGTACGCCGCCACCGCGAAGCCGACGGCGAGCAGGACGACCAGGAGGCTCAGGAGGCCCGAGAGGACTCGGCGTGTCCAATGCCGACGCCTGGGCGGCTGCGGGGCGGCCGGCGTCTCGTCGGGAGACGTCGTCGCCTTGCGTACGGCCAGCTGCACTGTCTTCTCCTGCGGGCGATGGGCGGTCTTACGGGCCTCGCGGGCCCCATGGGCGGCGCGTCACCGGGGTGACGCAGGGGAACCCGTTCGGGGGTTGACGAATTCCCCTGCGCCGGTCTTGGGGCGGGGCCGCGAGGTCTGCGGAATTGCCGTGTCCGAGCGGGCGTCGGAGGGGCGAGGGCGGCGGGACGGGCTCTGTACCCGGGAGCAGAGCGGGTTTCCCGGGTCGTCCCGCCGCCGCGGTCTTCACAGGATGCACACGGCGTCGGCACGCGTGCGATCGGCCGCGGAGGTCACCCGCAGGTGCGGGGTGCCGGTCCGCCGAGCCGCTGGGCGGCTAATAAAGCGCCTCCTGGCCTGGCCAAACTCATCCACCCCCATGCTGTGTGCACGCTTCGTACTCCCCCCCGGGAGTGGCCACCCGGTCGAGGTGGCCAAGATCAGATTAGGGGTGTGTGGGCATGCTGGGAAGGATGTGGAAGAAGTGTGGAGGTCGCGTTATCGAAACGTGATGCTTCAAGTGTTTAAAGATGGCGAGACGGCCGCTATTGCGGCCTTCCGAGCGATGTGTCGGGATCCGGCCGGGCCCGAGGGCGCCGGGGCGCGGCGGACCGGGCGAGTCGCCGGGTCCGCCGCACGCGATTGTCAACGCGCTTTTTCGACACCTTGGTTGGGGATCTGGACGGTGTCCTTGCGCAGCCGGAACCAGTAGAAGCCGTGTCCGGTGAGGGTGAGCAGGTAGGGCAGTTCGCCGATGGCGGGGAAGCGCACCCCGCCGAAGAGCTCGACCGGATGCCGTCCGCCGAACTTGCGCAGGTCCAGCTCGGTCGGCTGGGCGAAGCGGGAGAAGTTGTGCACGCACAGCACCAGGTCGTCCTCGTACTCGCGCAGGAAGGCGAGGACGGCCGGGTTGGACGACTGGAG
>NZ_JBEOWS010000210.1:0-17015 GCF_040296125.1 Streptomyces sp. NPDC002265
CCGATGTCGTTCGGCGAAAGGCGGCTCTGTGCGATGAGCGCGCTGAGCCGCTCCTGCAGTGCCCGGTCTGCGTGGCGTGCTGCTGCCAGCAGGCTCCGTCCGTACAGCACGAGGTTGCTGCCCGCGGCCAGTTCGATCTCGTGCGGCTCGAAGACGGGATCGCCCAGTCCCAAGGGCTCGTTGAAGGGAAGATCCGCGACACCAGCGGCTTCGAAAGCGGCGTGGTCGCTCACGTCCCGCAGGCCGAGGCCCTCGCCCGCCAGTCGGTGGAGCTGCTGCAGACCTGGGCGCACCATCACCGACGGCGCGGCACGCCGAGATCCACGGTGATCGCGTGGGCCAGGGCGTCACCGGCGACCCGGCGGGCGGCGCGGGCCTCCTCGCCGGCCAACCAGGCGTAGCAGGAAGACCGGGCCACCCTCAGCACTCGGCACGACACAGCGACCGAGTGGGTGGTCCCGTCCGTCTCGACGAACGCGTACACCTCGCTCCTCGATCACTTCCTTCGCGAAGAAGACCGCCGCTTTTCGCAGCGCCTCGATCGTCTCCGCCTACTCACGCTCGGAGGAGATCCCCGAAGACGTGCTGACCCACGCCCACGGGCTCAGCCCGGCTTCGATGTCCGTCGAGGTCGCCGACGGGCTGGCGTCCCTCAGAGGCGCCGTGAGCAGACGCAGCCCGGTCCCCGTCGTATTACGCCTGTGCCAGGGCAGCGACGACGTGGCCGACCGGCTCAACTACGGACGGGACGACGTGTCGGTCGGTGCACGAACGCCCAGCGAGCGGTAGGAGAAGAGCATGAAGCATCGGGAAGTCCGCGAGCTGATGACCCACGAGGTCGTCACCGTCCCCAACAACGCTCCGTTCAAGGAGATCGCCCGCACTTTGACCGAGCACAAGGTTTCGGCCGTTGCGGTCGTCGACTCTGACGGCCGACCGCTCGGTGTGATCTCGGAACGAGACCTGCTGCCGAAATCCGCAGGCCAGAGCGACTACTTCCGGTCGCTTCCCGAACGGGACACCTGGCTGGAGGGCAAGGCCGCGGGGACACGCGCCGAGGAGCTGATGTCCTCGCCCCCCGTGTGCGCCAACCCGGACTGGACCGTCGCCGAAGCCGCCAGGCTGATGGAAGCCCAAGGGGTCAAGCGGCTCCTGGTCGTGGACGACTCGGACGTACTGATCGGGATCGTCAGCCGACGGGACCTGCTGCGGATCTTCCTCCGGGTCGACGAGGACATCCGCGACGAGATCATGGGCGACGTCCTCGCGCTCGGCGTGCGGCAGAGCCCCTCGGCCATCACCGTGACCGTCGCCGACGGCCGCGTCGAACTGCACGGAACCGTCGAATTCAGGAGCCTCATCCCGCTCCTCGAACGCATGTGCCGGACCGTGGACGGCGTGGTCTCCGTGACGCAGCATCTCGGATACGCCATCGACGACACGGACTCGGCCTGAAGAAGCAGCCGCGCCGCATCGACACGCGCGGAGACGGACCGCCTGATCCGTTCGGGCCCCTGGAAACCATCGTGAACGATCGAACGGTCGACGGCCGTGACGGTTCGACGGAAAGCCTCGCGGCCGCCCACTGGACGGCGCGAGAGGCCCTTCTGCGTGGCGTGCCGCTTCGCGTCGTCCGCGCCGAGGGATGGTCATCGCCGTGGGACCTCCCGGTGCCGGTGGGCCATGCGCGCCCTTACCGGGCACGGCGCTGCCGAACGAGACTGCCGACGAACCGCGCGCGAGCCACCCCGAACGCGGGCCTCCACCACGCCGAGGCACCCGTCGCCGTCGTCGCCCACGAACAGCGGCTCCGTGCGAGGCACTGCGGCTCACCGCTGGGGCGCGACCACCACGGGGGCGCCGCTCCCGGGTGCGCCCTCAAGTCCCACAGTCACGACGGGCTCCATGCCGACCGCGCCGTCTCGCAGGAAGCCGGAATGACCGTGCGGGTGTCGGGACGTCCCTGGCGCGCCGTCGTCCCTGCGGTCTCGTCGGCAGCCGTGCAGCGATCGTCAGCAGCACTCGATGAAGCACAGGTGCCGGCGTGCCGCGCAGGCAGCCGCGTGTCATCCCACGGAACACCCACCACACGCGACCAGGGAAGAGGCGAGCCCGGCCGGCGAGGTGGCCACCGGAACAGCCGGTCGCCGGCCTGATCAGTGAGTGCGGTCGATGTCCAGTTCCAGGAAGTGGGCAGAACACGAGATGCACGGGTCGTGGTTGCGGACGGCCCGCTCGCACAGCCGGGTGAGCTCGGCCTCGGAGACCTCACCCCGATCGAGCCCGGCCTGGACGTGCCGGCGCAGGTCCTCCTCGATGGCGCCCTGGTTCTGGGCGGTCGGCGGAACGATGCAGGCGTCGGTGACACGGCCCCCGCCGTCGAGCGCGTAGCGGTGGTAGAGCAGGCCGCGTGGCGCCTCCGTGGCACCGTGGCCGGTGCCGGCCCGGGCCGGCACCTCTACGTACGGGCGGGCGGGACGCTCGTACTCCGCGATGATCCGAAGGGCCTCTTCCACCGCATACAGGACTTCCACCGCCCGGACGAGGATGCTGCGGTACGGGTTCCGGCAGGCCTGTCCACACCCGGCACCTGTGCGCGACGGGGGGTCGCCCAGCCCGGCCTCCCGTGCGGCTTCCAGGGCCAGTGGGGACAGCAGGTGACCGCTGACCGCCCAGCGGGCGAGGGAGCCGGTGAGATGCCTTCGGCCGTCCAGCCGGGACTGGAGGGCTGTGGAGTGGGAGACCTGCACCTCGGCCACGTGCTCGGTGAAGTCCCGCAGGGGGAAGCGGTACGGCGGGAGCGTCTCGTCGTACCGAAGCACGGTGGGCACGCCGGACTCGATGGCATAGGTGCCCTCCTCGGCGAGGGCGAGCAGGTCGGCGTCGCACTCGGCGTCCGGGAATTCGAAGCCGGCAACCCAGCGCACCGTGTCCCAGGCGTCGTCGAGGGCGGTGCGCAGCCGTTCCTCCAGCGGGCGGAGTTCGGCGCGGGCCGGAGCGCGGTGGAAGCCCCCGAGCCGGACGTTGACGGGGTGGATGGCCCGGCCCCCGAGCAGTTCGACCACGGCGTTGCCGGTCTGCTTCAGGCGCAGTCCGCGCTTGACGTGCTCCAGATGCAAGCGGGACAGACCGATCACGTCGTCTTCGCCGAGGAAGTCCGGCGCGTGCAGCATGTGGATGTGCAGTGTCTGGCTCTCGATCCATTCGCCGCAGTACAGCAGACGGCGCAGGGCGGCCAGTTGTCCGTCGACGACGACGCCGCACGCGTCCTCGACGGCACGGCAGGCACTCATCTGGTAGGCGACGGGACAGATGCCGCAGATGCGGGAGGTGAGGTCGGGCGGCTCGGTGTGCGCTCTGCCCCGCAGGAGGGCCTCGAAGAACCGCGGTGGCTCGTAGATGTTGAGCCGCGCCTCGACGACGGTGCCGTGGTGGATCCTCACGTGCAGCGCGGTCTCGCCCTCGACCCGGGCGAGTGAGGGGATGCGGAGCTCCTGGGGTCGGGGCGTCGTATCGCTCATCCGGGGCCTTCCACGTCGGTCGTTGCGGCCTGCTCCCGCTCCTCCACGGCGGTGAAGGCGGTCGCGTTGAAGGTGTGCAGGAACCTGCCGATGTCCTCCTGACTCATCCCGTCGCGCTGCATGAGTGGCACCAGCGCACGAAGGTTCGTGGTTCCCGCCGGCCCGAAGCAGCCGTAGCAGCCGCGCCCGTAGGTCGGGCACAGGGCTCCACAGCCCGCGTGGGTGACCGGACCGAGGCAGGGCGTGCCGTGCGCGACGGTGACACAGACGTTGCCGCGCCGCTTGCAGGAGAAGCAGACGCTGTGGTTCGGGATGGCGGGCTTGCGACCGGCGAGGAAGGCGGTGATGACCTCGACGAGCTGACCGCGGTCGATGGGACAGCCGCGCAGCTCGAAGTCGACGGGTACATGGGCCGAGACCGGCGTGGAGGTCGCGAGGGTCTCGATGTACTCGGGGCGGGCGTAGACGGTCGCCAGGTACGCGTCGACATCGGCGTAGTTGCGCAGCGCCTGCACGCCGCCGGCCGTGGCGCAGGCGCCGATGGTGACGAGGTGGCGGGCATCGGCGCGGATGCGTCGGACGCGCTCCACGTGCTCGGGTGTGCTGACCGAGCCTTCGACGAGAACGAGGTCGTACGGGCCGGGGGCGGGTTCGCTGGAGGCTTCCAGGAAGTGGGCGATCTCCAGTGCGGCGGCGATGCCGAGCAGTTCGTCCTCGCAGTCGAGGAGGGTCAGCTGACAGCCGTCGCAGGAGGCGAACTTGAACACGCCGAGGCGGGGGCGGGCTGGGGGCTGGGGGCTGGGGGTGCTCATCTCACAGTTCCCGGACGTTGAGGATGGGCTCGGCCCGGTCGTAGCGGACGACCGGGCCGTCGCGGCAGAGAAGCAGGGGTCCGAGCTGGCAGTGTCCACAGTGGCCGACGGCGCAGCGCATGTTGCGTTCGAGGGAGACCTGGATGCGGTCGGGACGTACTCCTTGGTGAATCAGCGCCCGCGCGGTCGCACGCATCATCACCTCGGGACCGCAGAGGAAGGCGACCGTGTCCGACGGTGTGAACCGGGCCTCGCGAAGGAGCGTGGTGACGACTCCGACCCGGCCGGTCCAGCCGGCGGACGGCCGGTCGACCGTGACGGCACCGAAAGGCTCCTCCCAGGCGGGGAAATCGTCTTCGTAGAGCAGATCGGCGGGGGTCCGGGCACCCGCGAGGACGCTCAGCCGCCCGAAGAGGTGAGGCCCGGCCACAACGGTGTCGACGAGGGGACGCAGCGGGGCGATCCCGATGCCTCCGGCGATGACGAGCAGATCGTTGCCGTGAGCCGCGGCCGTGTCCCAGGCGGTACCGAAGGGGCCGCGCGCACCGACCCACCCGCCTGTCGGCAGGGCGCACAATGCGCGGGAGACAGCCCCGACGGCGCGGATCGTGTGCGTCACCCGGTGACCGTCCGCGAGCCGGGACACGGACACCGGAATCTCGCCGACCCCGAACGCGTACAGCATCGCGAACTGGCCCGGTGCGAAAGGTGCCAGGGCCTCGCCGGCGGGCTCCAGTACGAGCGTGGCCGTGTCGTGCGTCTCGTCGCGGCGGTCCACCACGCGATAAGGAAGCGGTGCCGACATCATGGTCCCACTCCGCTCCCCTGTGGTCCCGGCGGTCCGTAGAGGTCGAGCAACCGGGTGCGGGTGGCTCGGAGCCGGTCCCCGATGGTCCCGGCGACGCCGGTGACCAGCGACAGGCCGAGCGCCGTGTCCTCGGCGCACAGCTCATGCACAGCGGCGGCATCGAACTCCCAGGCGCGCACGGGCTCCCGTGTCTCGGCCGCCAGATGCCACTGCCGGGGTGGGCACAGCCATGACCAGCCGAGCAGGCTGCCCGCACCGATGGTCTCGAGGACCACGCGTCCCCGGCCGGGCACGTGGATGTCGAGCGCGACCGTTCCCGAGCGGATGACCCAGAATCGGTCGGCGTTCTCCCCCTCCTCGAAGATGCGCGTGCCGCCCGGAAGGGTTAGGTCTCGGGCGAGGGTCATCAGCTTCCCGCGCTGTTCCGCCGTCAGAGCGGCGAGCACCTCCTCACCGGAGGACCCGCCCGGATGCGGGGTCACGCCGTGCTCTCCCGCTGTGCGGCTTGCCGGTGCAGGGCGTGGGCTTCCTCGGTGAGGTCGATGCCCGTGGGACACCACACGATGCACCGGCCGCACCCGACACAGCCCGAACTGTCGAACTGGTCGTGCCAGGTACCCAGTTTGTGCGTGAGCCACTGGCGGTATCGGCTGCGTGGGGTGGACCGGACCGCACCGCCGTGGACGAGGGAGAAGTCCAGGTCGTAGCAAGAGTCCCAGAGGCGCCAGCGCTCGGCGTGGTCGCCGGTCAGGTCGGTGACGTCCTCGGTGGTGGTGCAGAAGCAGGTGGGGCAGACCATGGTGCAGTTACCGCAGCTGAGGCATCGGGCGGTGACGTCGTCCCAGCGCTCCGCTTCCAGGTTGTCCCGCATCAGCGTGCGCAGGTCCACCGGCGGCATGGAGCGGCCCATGCGTTCGGCGGCGGTGCTCACCGCCTGGGCCGCGGCATCCCGGGTGGGGGCATCGGCACTCCTGCGTGGTAGTTCCGTGAGAACCGCGGCTCCCTCCTCGCTCCCGCTCCGGCACAGGAAGCGGTGGCCCGCGTCGTCCACGACCTCGGTGAGGGCGAGGTCGTACCCGGCGTCGACGGCTGGCCCACTGCCCATGGAGACACAGAAGCAGGTGGCACCCGGCGCGGTGCACTCGACCGCGATCAGGAAGGCACCGGTCCGCCGGGAGAGGTAGACGGGATCCCGGTACCTGCCGCCGCTCATCACACGGTCCAGGATCCGAATGGCACGCAGATCGCAGGGTCGCACGCCGAGGAACGCGTACGAGATCCGCTCCTGCTCCTCCTCCCGGACGACCGGCGCCCCGTCGGGGCCTCGGTCCGCGGACCACTGACGGACGCGCTCCGGATGCAGGAACGACTTCCACGACTGCGGCCCCGCGCTGTGGGCGAAGCCCGCCCCGTCCTCACGACGGAGGAGCCGGTACCGCCCCGCCTCCAGCTCGACCCCCCATCCGTAGGGCAGGGCATCGGCGGAGTCCAACTCGTCGAGGACGATCGCGCCGTCGCGCACGGTCGGACCGATCACCGTGCAGCCTCGCCCCTTCAGGACACGGACGAGCGCGGCCAGACCGTCGCGGTCGAGAACCGCCTCGTCCCGGCGGTCGAGGCCGGCTCCGGCATCCGAAGCGTCGGTCATCGTGCACCTCTCGGTCTCCACGTGCCTAGATCCGGCAGCATGTCAGACCAGCGGCCTCCCGGGTCCGAAGCCGGTCCGGCGAGTTCTCCGGCTGAACCACCGGACGTCTTCCTCGATGCACCGGACCAGACGCGGCAGGGCGGACGCCACCGCCGGGGTGAGCCCCGTGCCCAGCGAGCGGTCCGCTCCCTCGACCGCGTACACGATGAGGCGCCCGGGGGCGCGCCCGAGACGGTCGGCGAGGCGAACGGCCTCAGCGAGCCCCAGCCCGTGGGTGCTCTGCCTGCCTGCAGCCTGGCGCAGCACCTCGTCCGCGGCCACACGCCACCGGTGCGTCCGCCCGGGCTGCGCCGCCGGCGGGAAGCAGGCGTCGATGACAACGGCGAGGGCTGTGTCCTCCCAGAGGGTGATCAGGCGGCCGGGGTCTCCGTCGCACCGAGCGAGCACGGTACCGGAGGGGAGCGGTCGCCGTGCCTGCCGTTCGCACAACAACGCGATGACGGCCCACCCCACTCCGTCATCGCGCCGAAACTCGTTTCCGATCCCGATGACCGCCGTACCGGCGAGCGGCTTCATGCATACCCGCTTCCTCCTCCGGGCCTGACCAGGCAGATTTTGCCCCACTCTCGTGTCGATGTCCCGTAGCGCAGGGCGGACGGCGCGCGGCACCGTACCGAGCCTCCCCGCCGCCGGGCGGTCGAGTCCGGTGCCCGGTGCTGGTCGGCCCTGCCGAAATCCGCATCCCCGACGCGGCCCGCGCTGTGCCGCACACGCTGACGTCTTCGCCGCCCTGGACGAGCAGACCGGTGGCACGGCGGCCGGGGCTGACCGACGGCCGAGCCGGAACGCCAACCACCCCGGATACGGGGGGGACTCCGCTCGCCGGATGACGGCGTGCCCGACGACGGCGGTGTCGGTCAGTGCGTGCACCGTCCGGGCAGCAGGAGGGTGTGGGCGTCGGGGAAGGGGCACTGCCGGCACGTCAGCCAGGACGGCAGGGTCGGGGTGAGGTCACGCGGACGACGCCGGGGTGTTCGTCAGCTGTCCGGCACGACGAGCGTGCAGGTCTCCCCGGGCACCACGGTCACGGCCCGGTCGGCCAGCACCACGCGCAGCGGTGACTCCTCCGAGTCCGGCACGCCGATCTCCAGCAGTCCGCTCCGGCGCCGTACGCTCACCCCCCAGTGCCCTCGGTAGCGCAGCGAGAACCCGTACTCGGAGAGTGGCGGGAGGGGGACCGGGTCGAACCGCAGGGCCTCCTCACAGGTCTCCATTCCGGTCAGGCCGCGCTGGACCAGGTCGAGGGTTCCGGCCATCGCTCCGAGATGGATGCCCTCGCCGGTGGTACCGCCCTGGATGTCGGCGACGTCCGCCTCCAGCGCCTCCTGGACGTACTGCCAGGCATCGGCCCGCCGCGCTCTGGCGAGCACCAGGCCGTGGACCAGCCCGCTGAGGGTGGACCCGTGGCTGGTGCGCCGCAGGTAGTAATCGACCGTCCTGCGCCAGACCTCGTCGTCCACGTCGTGACCGAGGCGCGCGAAGAGCTGCCCGAGCTCGGCGGGCGAGAACAGGTGGCCGAGCATGAGCACGTCGGCCTGCTTGGACGCCTGGTAGCGGTTGACCGTGTCGCCCTCGGCCTCCAGGATCCGGTCCAGCCGGCGAATGCTGCTGTACCGGGCCCGGTAGGTGTCCCAGTCCAGCTCGGCGAGGTCGCCGTAGCCCTCGAACTGGCTGATGACGCCTCGATGGAACGGGACCCGCAACCGTCTGGAGACCTCTTCCCAGCGCAGCGGTTCATCGGCTCCCAGCCGGATGCGGTCGCACAGTTCTTCCCTGCGCCAGGCGGGCAGGCGCCTCAGCAGCTCCAGAGCGCGGACGAGGACCCAGGCGGCGGTGACGTTCGTGTAGGCGTTGTCGTCCAGGCCCGGTCGGCCGGCGCCCGGGTAGGCGTCGTGGTACTCGTCGGGGCCGACCACGCCCCGGATGCGGTAGCGGCCCGTATCGGCGTCGAGGACCGCGAGGCCGGCCCAGAACCGGGCGATCTGCAGGAGCATCTCCGCGCCCTTGGTGTGCAGGTACTCCGTGTCGCCTGTGGCCTCGCAGTACTGCCAGACATTGTAGGCGATCGCCGAGCCCACGTGGTGCTGGAGCCGGGAGTGGTCCGGCAGCCAGCGCCCCGAGGCGGGGTTCAGGTGCCACTGCTGGCTCTCCTCGCGGCCGTCGCTGCCGCTCTGCCACGGGTACATCGCCCCGGCCCGGCCGGCCTCGGCCGCCGCCCGGCAGGCCCGCGGCAGGCGTCGGTGGCGGTAGTCCAGCAGTGCCCTGGAGACCTCCGGAAAGTGCAGGTTGAGGTACGGCAGGACGAACAGCTCGTCCCAGAAGACATGACCCCGGTACGCCTCGCCGTGCAGTCCCCTGGCCGGGACGCCCACGTCGAGGTCGGCGGTGTGCGGGGACAGCGTCTGCAGGAGGTGGAAGAGGTGGAGCCGCAGGACACGGCCGGCTCGGCCGGGCACCTGGATCTCCGCGCGCCGCCACAGCTGTTCCCAGGCGGCGGCATGGGAGTCCAGCAGCCCCGGGAAGTCCGCCGCCGTGTCCGCCCGGTCGATCGCCGCGCCGAGCGGGTCGCCGATCGCCGTGTCGCGCGAGGTGTGCAGGGCGACGGTCTTGTCCAGGGTGACGGGCCTGCCGGGGGCGAGCGGAACCACCAGCCGGTGCACGGCTCGCCGGCGGCCCGCGTGGAACACGGACGTGACCGGGACGGGGCCGGCGACAGCCGTACGGGCCGCCGTGGCGATCTGGATGCCGGAGGTGCTGGTGCGGCAGGTCAGCCAGACCGTGCGCGGCTCCTGGAACCCGGTACGCACACCGGTCGACTGGCGGCGTTCGAGAGCTCGGTAGCGGTGCACGTTGCCGTTGATCACGTCGCTGTCGATTCCGGACTCGACCTCGACCTCACCCGACCAGCCCTGCGCCGAGAAGACGGTCCGCAGTGCGGCCAGGTGCGGCTCCCCCATGTGCACCAGGCGGGTCTGTTCGACGGCGAGCACGCCGGCCTTCTCCACCCGGTGGCGGAAGGCACGGGTGAGCGTGCCACGACGCACATCCAAGGTGTGCCGGTGGTCGAGGGGACGGTGCCTGTCCGGGGTGAGCCAGGCCCCCCAAGCCCCGCCGGCACGGCGTACCCGGAAACGCAGGAGGAGCCAGTTCGGAAGGTTGACCAGATCCTCGTTCACCACCTGCCGTCCCGCCACCGTCGACTCCAGGCGGTTGTAGCACCCGGCCACATAGGTACCGGGACAGTGCACCAGCCCCGCCCGGCACTCGGGCACCGCGCCCCGTGTGGCGAAGTAGCCGTTCCCGAGCGTGCAGAGGGCCTCACGCAGCTGCTCGCCGGCGGGCTCGTAGCCCTCCCACTCCCACGTCCAGTCCGACATCCCGTGCTCTTCTCCCGACAGCGGAACCGGGCCGCTCGGCGGGTCTCAGCCCCGCTGCGGAACGACGGCGACCGGACAGGCGGAATGGTGCAGCAGGGTGTGGGCGACCCTGCCCAGTTGCAGACCGAAGTGGCCGTGCCTGCGTTCGGCTCCGACGACGACCAGATCGGCGTCGGCCGCCGAGTCGAGCAGGACGCGATGGGCCGGGCCCTCGACGATGTGCCGACGGACGGAGAGGCCGGGGTGTTCCCGCGCGGCTTCGCTCAGTGCCTCCTCCAGCTCGGCGGCAGCCCGCTCGTCGTGCTCCTGGGCGGCGTCGTCCGCGTCGGGGGAACGATCCCCGTGCTCATGGGCCGGACGGCGCCAGGCCCGTACGGCGGTCAGGGCGCAGCCACGCGCCTGCGCCTCGCGGGCGGCGAACCGTACGGCACCCGTGCGCTCGGCCGCGTCGCCGACACCGACCACGATCCGGCCGAGGGATCCCTGGATGTTGGGCTGCGCGCCCCGGACCACGACGACGGGACAGACCGCGCGCGCAGCCACGGCCAGACCGACCGATCCCAGGAGCAGCCCGGCCACCTCACCTCGCCCGCGCTGCCCCACGACCAGGGCGAAGGCGTCGGGCGCCGCGTGCAGCAGGGCGAACACGGCATCGTCAGGGAGTACCTCCGAGGACACCTCCACCTGCGGTCCCCGCAGTTCGGCACGTTGCGCGCAGGACGCGGCGATGTGCCGGGCCATGACCTCCTCGGCACTGCGACCGGTGGTGAACGACGGCAGGGTCCGCTCATAACGCTCCCACCGGAAGGCGTGGACCAGCCGCAACGGCAGTGCGTGCCGTGCCGCCTCGTCCACCGCCCAGTCGACCGCCAGCAAGCTGGAATCCGATCCGTCGACGCCCACGACCAGCGGGAGTTCCGTCATCGCCGCCACCGCCTTCCGTCCGACTGCCGAGACACCCCCTGTGAATACCGTCGCACCGCCCCCGGACCACCGCGATACAGGCCGGACCGCTCCGGTCGGGTTGCAGTGGTACGCGGCCCGGTGATGCTGGGGGCGTGGGGCCGAACCGCGGCCCTCGAGGACGAGAGATGTCTGTTACCCCGCACATCGTCAGTGACGTGATGACCTCCCCTGTGGTGGCCGTCCGGCGGGACACCCGGTTCAAGGACATCGTGCAGACCCTCGTGGACCGGAATGTCAGCGCCGTGCCGGTCGTGGAGGCCGACGGACGAGTGGCCGGTGTGGTCTCCGAAGCCGATCTGCTGCCCAAGGCGGAGTTCCGGGAGGGCGACCTCACCCGCGCCGAGCAGCTCCAGCGCCTGCCCGACCTCGCCAAGGCGCAAGCGGTGACCGCCGAGGAGGTCATGAGCGCCCCCGCCGTCGTGGTGCGTCAGGACGTCACCCTGGCCCAGGCTGCCCGGATCATGGCCGTGGAGCACGTCAAACGTCTCCCGGTGGTCGACGACGAGGGGCGGCTACGGGCCATCGTCAGCCGTGGCGACCTGCTGAAGGTCTTCCTGCGGCCGGACGAGGACATCGAGGAGGAAGTGCGCCGCACGGTGGTGGCATACCTCTTCCCCGCGCTCAGTCACACGATCCGTGTGTCCGCGCACCACGGGGTCGTCACCCTGCGTGGAGACGTCCACGACCCGTCGCTCGCCTGGGTGGCCGAACGCCTCGTCCGCGCCGTGGAGGGCGTGGTCGGCGTCGAGACCAGGCTCAGCGGTGAGGACACCGTCCCGGACGGGACCAGGCACGAGTGACCCGCCGGCAGCCTCCGTCATGGCCGGCAGCCGAGCGCCTGCGAGCCCTGACGGAGCGGTGTGCCGGGGCCAGTCGAGCCATAGCCCAGGCGGAGCGCGATCCTTGTGCGGCCCGTCCCGGTCCACAGGTCGCTCAGGGGCCGGCGAGGGTCCGTGCGTTCGAGGGGCTCTGCGGCGACGGACCCGGACAGGCCGAGGGTGGCGAGCAGCAGGACGCCTTCCATGGCCCGCCCGGCCCGGAGCCCGTCCTGCCGACGGTCGTGGACGGTGTTGACCAGGGCCGGCTGGGGATTCCGTACCCACGCATCGGACGGGCTCGTGGATGGCCGGTAACTGCCCCGCGAATCGTCGGCACACCCAGCTCCGGAAGCGCCTACCGGTCCGCTGCGGTGATCCGACGGCCGGTGAGGCTCGTCGGCCTGATCGACACCCACATCTCGCGTTTCCCGCCCGGCCAGGGTGTGGTGTGGGCTCGCTCGGTCAGCCCGCGCACGGCGTCGGGTTCCGTGACGACGCTGGCGGGTCCGACGGCGAGCACGCTCCAGCCCTGACTGCGGGCGTCGTCCACGTGGTCGACCTCGAAGGCGACCTCCGCTCCGACGGCCGCCGCGGGCAGCGAGTGCGGGGCCGTCCGGAAGGCGATGGTCTCTCCGACGACCTCGTAGTTGACCGGGACGACCGCCGGACGGCCGTCGGGCGCCGACAGCGCGACGCGCCCCACGCCGTGGGTGGACAGCAGGGCACGGCACTCGTCCGGGCCGAGGTCCCGCAGCCGGGGATGCAGCAACGCGTGACCCTGGCCCGGTGGCAGCTCCACGCCTCCTCCCCGCAGGACGGAGGTGGTCGTGCCCAGTGCGTCGGCCAGCCGGATGAGGGACGCCACACTCGGGTCGGCCGGGTGCTCCTCCAGGTACGCCAGGTATATGGGCGACATCCGCGCGCGGCGGGCCGTCTCCTCGCGGCCGAGTCCCCGTCTGCGGCGTTCGACGGCCACCCGCCGGCCGATGTCGCCGGGGTTGGTCGTACCGACCGACGGTAGGCCCGGGGAGGCGGCTTCCGTCACACCGGTGTCCGGTGCGGCGGACCCGTGGGGCGTCCCGGGCAGTCCGTGCTCCAGATGGTGGATGTGCGCGTCGGGCCCGGGAAAGAGGAGCGTCACCTCCTCCGTGTCCGACCAGCGCACGTCGTACGGCGGAGTGCCGTCCGTGTGGTGGAGTCCCACGATCTCCCCGTCGCGGCGGGCGGCGCCGGACCTCGTGCTTTCGATGACGAGCTGGTCGCCGAGGTGAGCTCGCATGGTGGCCTCCCTTTCCTGATGACCGGCTGTGCCTCGCGCGGGTACCGGGGCTCAGCCGCTGATCTCGATGCGCTGGGTCTGCCCCCGTTCGGTCTTGGGGACTTTGACCGTGAGGACGCCGTTGCTCAGTTCCGCGCTGATGTGCTCGGTGTCGGCGTTCGGAGGCAGCGTCGCGCGATAGTCGAACTGGCCGCTGCGGCGGGTGTGCCGGCGCACCGCCCCGGTGTGCTCGCGCTGCTTGACCTCACCGTGGATGTCGAGCTCGCCCTCGGAGACCTGCACGATGATCTGGTCCTTGTCCATGCCGGGCAGCTCCAGCTCCACCAGGTAGGCGTCCTCGGCGTCCTCGATGTCGGCCATGGGCGCCCAGGGTTCGGCCCCGGCGAACGCGGGCCATCCGCCGCCGGTGAAGGCGGCGTGCATGAGCTGGTCCACCCTGGTACGGAGGTCGTCCAGCTCACGCACGGCGGCGGGAAGTGCGCCGCTGGTGTGGCGTGCGGGGTGTGTCATGGGTGTTCCCTCCTCGATCTTCACGGGCTTCGGCCTCGTCCGAGGTCTTGCCAGGCAGGTTCACAGGAACCACGGGGCGGTCTCGCGCGTGTCCGCCCGAGGTGCGCCCATTCCCTCGATGTCGCGCTCGGCGACTTGCAGCAGCTGCCGGGCCAGGTCGGTCAACGCCCGGCCGGCCGCCAGCTCGTCACCGATCTCCGGGACGTCGGCGTCCGCCGGATGGCAGTGCGCGGCCCCGTGACCGGTCAGCTCCGTGGTGCCGGTGTCCAGCACCAGACGGGCCTTGGTCGTTCCGTCGTTGTCCTCGAAGAGGTGGAGACGGACTTTCCATTCCGACGTGTGCGGCATCGCTTTCCTCCTCATGTCGGTACCGACCGATGTGCTGCGAGCTGCGCCTCGATGCCGTGCCGTACTCGGCGGCCGAGCGCGTCGAGCCGGTCCGAGGTCGTGGCGCGGGGCGCGACCGGCGCCCGGATCCGGCGGGCCGCGAAGGGCAGACCGCCCAGGTCCGCGGCACATCTCGCCCCGCACTCGTCGAGCCTGGGCCGCGCGACGGTGCGCCGGCCCTTCTCCATCACTGTCTCCAGCAGCGCGACGCCATCGTCCGGCGGCCGCTCGTCGGCAAGAGCGATCAGGTCGGAGCAGCCGGGCCTGCGGAACACCTGTTTGGGGCCGGGTGCCGTGATCTTCGCCGAAGACAGCTTCATCACCGGGCGGCCGTCGTACTCCACCATCTTGTACGCCGAGTCCAGATACGGTGCGTCGGCCGACACTCCGACGCGGGTGCCGACGGCGTAGGTGTCGATCGGTGCCCCCGAGCGCACCAGGTCGTCCACGGCGTACTCGTCGAGACCGCCGCTGGCGACGATCCGCACGTCCGGCAGACCGGCCCGGTCGAGGATCCCGCGTGCGCGTGCGGCAAGGACTCCGAGGTCGCCGCTGTCCAGCCGGACGGCGCAGCCGGGCCCGCGGTCCAGGTCCTGCAGGACGCGTGCCGCGACATGGACGCCTTCCTCGGAGTCATAGGTGTCCACCAGCAGGGTCACGGGGCCGGGGTGGCAGCGAGCGAAGGCCCGGAACGCCTCGTCCTCGGACGCGAACGCCTCCACATAGGAGTGGGCCATGGTGCCGACGGCGGGTATGCCCAGGGCGGTGGCCGCGGCCACGTTGCTGGTGCCGGCGAAACCGGCCAGCGCGCCGAGACGAGCGGCCTGGAATCCGGCCTGCGGGCCGTGGGTGCGCCGCAGGGAGAAGTCCACGACCGGGCGACCGGCCGCGGCAAGCACACAGCGTGCGGCCTTCGAGGCGACCGCCGTCTGATAGCTGAGCAGGTTGAGCACGTACGTCTCCACCAGTTGCGCCTGCGGGAGGGGCGCAGTCACCTCCAGCAGCGGCTCGCCCGCGAGCACGACCCGTCCTTCCGGCACGGCCCGCACCCGGCCGGTGAACTCCAGTCCGAGGAGCAGCCCGAGATCTCGCGGAGGCCGGTGCAGCGCGGAGGCGAAGGCGTCGATGTCCTCGGGGCCGACACGGAAGCCGGACAGGTGGTCCAGGGCGGACTCCAACCCCGCCGCGATCAGGAAACCACGCCCTGGAGGCAGGTCGCGGACGAACAGGCTGAACGTCGCCGGGGCGGTCATCTCCTCCCGCAGGTAGGACATCGCCATCGTGACTTCGTACAGATCGGTGGTCGTCGCATCCGACATGGACGGTACTCCTCGGCGTGTGTGGGCCGCGTCCGGTCCCGGGTGGTCACCGACAACAGCGCGCGCACCAGCGCGGCTCCGCCCGCTCCCGACGGTCAGCCGGTCGGTGCACTCGCACCGTTCCGCTGTCTGGGCCCCGACGGTGCGCGTCGACGTGTCGTGCCGTCGTCCCCGCTCTGCAGGCGGCCACCCGCAGCGCCATGACGACGCGGACCATCAAGAAGCGTCGAACCCACCACGCGAACCTGTCGAACGGACGCCTCAGCGGCTTCACGCCTGGTGGCATGTGTTCATCGCGCGGCGCGGGCGGACCGGATGTGTACGGCGATCCTTGCGCGTCCATGGGTCGACCTCCAGCGGGTTGCTGGTCACTCTCCCTGCTCCTGGGTCCAGTCTCGGACACCGATGGGGTTCGGGTCGTGGGCCGAAGGTCCCTGGCGGACCGGCGTACGGCCCCAGGTGCGCTCGCCTCATATCTGGGGCACGACCGCGACGGGACAGGGCGCGTGGTGCAGCAGCGCGTGGTTGATCAGACCCAGTTGCAGGCCCGTATGGCCCCGTCGCCTGCGCGCGCCGACGACCAGCAGGTCCGCTTCCGTCGCCGCGTTCAGCAACGCCGGGCGGGCCGGACCCTCGATCACCTGACGGGTCACCACGAGCTCCCCGATCCGCTCCGCCGCACCACGCAGCGCGTCGTCGAGTACCTGGGCCGGAGGGCGCCGGGGAGCCTGCGGGGCGTACCACCTCGCGGGCGGAGACACGGGGGAACGGCCGGGTGGACGGTTCCAGGCGTGCACCGCCACAAGGAGACAACGCCGCACCCGGGCCTCCCGGCACGCGAACCGCACGGCCGTACCGCTGCCCTCGCCCTCTTCGACACCGACGATGACCCTTCCGAACCGGGACTGCCGGTTATCCGCCGCCCCGCGCACCACCACGACCGGACAGTCCGCCCGCGCCGCCACGGCCAGGCCGACCGCGCCCAGCAGCATCCCGGCGAGGTCTCCGAGACCTCTGGACCCGAGTACCAGTGCGAAGGCGTTGCGTCCCCGGCCGATCAGGGCGACGGCAGGATCCTCCTGCAGCACCTCGCTCGACACCGGCACCGATGGAGCACGTCCCGCGGCACGGAGCGAAGCCGTGGCGATCACGTCGGACGACTCGGACTCTCCGGCCTCGGCGTGCAGGAGGTGCAGCGGCACCCCGTGCCGGTCCGCCTCGTCGGCGGCCCAGTCCAGGGCCTCCAGGCTCGCCTCGGATCCGTCGACGCCGACCACCAGGGGCATCGTCACCGCTCCGGTCTCCTCTCCTGCCGAATCCCCGTCCCCGGGCTCCCCGCCCTCCCTGGTCCACATGCGCGTCGGAGGGAGTTGGGGTACTCCTCGAAGGGAGAGAACGCATTGCACCCGGCATGCCGGCGCCGTCCGGACCAGACACGCCACCGGACTCGTTCACCGTCATCTCCAGCTTCGTACGAGACGGAGGCCGCCGCCATGCAACCCGTCGTCAC
>NZ_JBEOWS010000211.1:0-16968 GCF_040296125.1 Streptomyces sp. NPDC002265
ACGACGCCGAGCGGTTCGAGGATCGTCACGTCCAGGCCGCCGGCCGAGCCACAGATCACCGGGGCCTCCGCGGCGCGGGCGGCGGCGGTGGCGGCGGTCCCTCCTCCGGCGTGGTCGGCGGCCGCTGCCCGGGACGCGGGCCGGGGGAGCGCCGCGGGGGCGGATCGATCGGCCGCGCCATGGTCGGGGCCCCGTACACGTCGCCGTACTTGTCGCCGTACTTGTCGCTGGGCCCGTCGTCGTGCCTGTCCCCGTGCCGGTCGTCGTACCTGTCGTCGTGCGCGGTCGGCTCCCCGGACGGCCGCCACCGTCCGTCCGATGCGCCGGCCGTCCCCGTACGAGCCGGGTCGCCCGCCGTCCCCGTGCCGGGCCGGTCGCCCGCCGCTCCCGTACCGGCCCGGTAGCCCGGCCCGCCGGTGCCGGTGCCGGACCCGCCGTCCGGGGGCCGCGCGTCCTGCGGTTCGCGCAGCTCGTCCGGCAGCCGCAGGTACGGATTGGTGTCGGGGTTGGGCGGCCGGTGGGGTGCGCCCGGGACGTACGGCCCCGACGGCGCCCCGTACGGCCGCGCCGTCCCGTACGGCCCGGGAACCCCGCCGCCGGCCTGCGCCCCGACCCCCGGTGCTCCGTCGATCCCGTAGGCCGTCCGGCCCCCGGCCGTGTCACCCAGTGCCAGGGGAGCCGCCCGCCGCCCCGCCGCCCCGGCCCCGTACGCCAGCAGCGCCCCGACGGCCCCCGCGCCCGCGCCCCACACCGCGCCGAGGAGCAGAGCCGCCCCGAGACGGCCGTGCAGCTCGATCCCGGCGCCGAACGCGTCGAAGCCGAGCACCGACAGCGAGGCGTTCACGGACACCTCCGTCAACCAGGCCAGCAGCGGCAGCGCCAGCGCGGTCACGACCCCCAGCCGCAGCGCACACCGCCCCGCGAAGCCCAGCGCGCCCGGATCCCCCGGACGGCCGGGCCCGCCGCCCGCCCGCGCCTCCGTAACCGGGCCCGGGGACGGTACGTCCGCCGAAGGCCGGCCCGATGCCGCGAGCGTGCCCGTTCCGCCTACGCCGGGCGTCCCCGGCCCGTCCACCGGTGTCCCGGCCCGAGCCCGTACCGCGGTCCCCACCGGCGTCCGTACCGCCGTCAGCACCCCGGCGAGCAGCATCGCCAGCGCCGCCGCGGCCGCCAGCAGCCACACCCGCCCGTCCAGGTCCGCCAGCCGGCCCAGCGTCACGGGCCGGTCGGACGACACGTCGAGGAGCCTGTCCAGCGGGTCGGGCAGGAGCCGGCCCAGCGCTCCGGTGGCCCTGCCGTCCCACGGCACGAACAGGCCGATCGGCAGGCCCAGCCACACCCCGTTCGGCGCGCCGAGCAGCGCGGCTCCCGCGATCCGCCGGGGATGCTCGTCGCCGATCGCCGCGTACGCCGCCGCCGCGACGCCCGCCGCCACCGCCACCAGCACCACCGTGACCAGCGCGGACACGGCCGGCCGCACCACGCGGTGCACGGTCGTCCAGCCGGCCGGCAGCGGAGTGCGGCGCGAGGCCAGCAGGGCGATCAGCAGGACCCCGGCCGCCCAGCCCAGACCGCCCAGCAGGGTGGGCGCCGTGTCGACGGAGAACCCGACCGCCGCCTTCGCGTCGACCAGGTCGCCCAGCCGGTCCGGCAGCAGCCCCCCGATGTTCCCGAGATCCCCCAGCCCCGGCACGCTCACCCCGCCGCCACCGCCACCTCCGCCCGGGAGGTCGTCGAGGCCCAGCGAGCCCCCGTCGAGGGTGACGACGTCGTGTCCCGCCCAGGCCAGCCCGCCCAGCATCGCCACGAACAGGGCGATCACCGTCCCCGCGCGCGCGAGGAGTTCGGCCGGGGCGACCACAACTCCGGCCGTGCGCAAGGACCGCAGGAAGAACCACGACAACAGCAGTGCCCCGACCAGCCCCACGCCCAGTGGCGTGATCTCGATGGCCGTGGTGGCCTGCGCGCCTTTCAGGCCGAAAGCGGACACGTCCCCGGACGGCGAGACCGAACCACCGGCCCCCAGCGTCACGACCGCAGCGGTCATCGGGCCGAGCGAGCCCGCCGTGTCGGCCTCCAGCAGATGCAGCCCGAGCGCCGCCGTGCCCGCCATCCCGATCAACGCCCAGCTCACCGCGGCGATCGCGGACAGCAGGACATCCACCCAGGGCACGCTCCTGCCCTGTCCGGCGCCTTCGCCGGTCCCGACGTCCGTGCCAGCACTCATGGCAGACCCCCCGATCCGCTGCACGGCGGCCGCCGCGCACCATGCCCCCCTCGCGGGGGATTACTACTCTCCGGTCCGGTTTCGACCCCGTCAACGGCGCGGGCCGAAGCGTCCGTACGCCTTCGCCACAAGGCCCGACTTTCGGTCAGGTGGCCGCTCCTGAAATAGTTCCCCCCGATGTTCGACATCCCTAGACTCCCTGTGATGGGGGTAACTCGGGGGACAACTCAGTGGGGCTGGAGTGCCGGAACTCGTACTGGAATTGAACGGACGCACCTGGACGCTCGATCCGTCCAGGCCATACACCCTGGGACGTGATCCGCAGGGGGACATCGTCCTCGACGACGCCAGGGTCTCCTGGCGTCACGCCACGGTCAGCCACAACGGCCGCAGCTGGGTCATCGAGGACCACGGAAGCACCAACGGCACGTTCGCGCAGGGCCGACGCATCCAGCAGATGGAGCTCGGCCCCGGCTCGACGGTGCACCTGGGCAACGCCAACGACGGGCCGTGCATGACCCTTTCGGGCGCCGCACCCGTCGCGCAGCCCCAGCAGCAGCCGTACGCGGCGCAGGGCGCGAACCCCGGCTGGGCGCAACAGGCCCCGCAGACACCGCAGGCGGACGGCGCGTGGAGCCAGCCGGCCCCGTCGATCCCGCAGCAGCAGGGGGCCGGTGGGGGCGCGGGGGCGCCACCGGTCTACGGCGACCGCAGCCCGACCACGTTCCACCAGTTCTCCCTCGGCCGGGTCATGCGCATCGGCCGTGCACTGGAGAACGACCTGGTCGTCTCGGACCTCCAGGTCTCCCGCCACCACGCGGAGTTCCACTCGACGCCCGACGGCCGCATGGAGATCCGCGACCTGGGCTCGCACAACGGCACGTACGTCAACGGCCAGCCGATCCCCAAGGGCGGCACCCAGCTGCTGGGCCCGGCCGACATCGTCGGCGTCGGCCACTCGACGTTCCGGATCGTCGGCGACCGGCTGGAGGAGTTCGTCGACACCGGCGAGGTGTCCTTCTCCGCACGCCACCTCACCGTCACCGTCGACGGCGGCAAGCAGATCCTCAAGGACGTCTCCTTCGGCGTCCCGGAGAAGTCGCTGATCGCGGTCATCGGCCCGTCCGGTTCCGGCAAGTCGACCCTCCTGAAGGCGCTCACCGGCTACCGGCCCGCCGACCAGGGCGAGGTCCTCTACGACAACCGCAACCTGTACAAGCAGTTCGCCGAGCTGCGCCAGCGCATCGGTCTGGTCCCGCAGGACGACATCCTGCACAAGGAGCTGACCGTCAAGAAGGCGCTCAAGTACGCGGCCAAGCTGCGCTTCCCAGCGGACACCACGGCCGCCGAGCGCGAGGCCCGCATAGACGAGGTGCTGCGCGAGCTGAAGCTGGACATCCACAAGGAGAAGAAGGTCACCTCCCTCTCCGGTGGCCAGCGCAAGCGGGTCTCCGTCGCCCTGGAGCTGCTCACCAAGCCGTCGCTGATCTTCCTGGACGAGCCGACCTCCGGCCTCGACCCGGGCATGGACCGCGATGTCATGCAGCTGCTGCGCGGCCTCGCCGACGACGGCCGTACCGTCCTCGTCGTCACCCACTCGGTGGCCGAGCTGGCGATCTGCGACAAGCTCCTGGTGATGGCGCCCGGCGGCTCGGTCGCCTACTTCGGTCCGCCGGAGGAGGCGCTGAACTTCTTCGGCTACGACACCTGGGCCGACGTCTTCTCCGCCTTCGAGAACTACCGCGACTACGACTGGGCGGGCCGCTGGAAGGGCTCGCAGCACTACCAGATGTACGCCGCGGACATCGACGCCGTCGCGCCGCAGTCGGTGCCGATCGCGCCGATGCAGGCGATGAAGCCGCCGAAGCCGCAGGGCTGGATGTCCCAGTTCGTCACGCTGGTGCGCCGCTACACCTCGGTGATCGCCTCCGACAGGGGCTTCCTGGCGCTGATGGTGATCCTGCCGGCCGTGCTCGGCGCGGTGAGTCTGCTCATCGACGCCGACCACACTCTGCTGCCCAACCCGGCCAACCCGAAGACCGGCCGGATCATCCCCAACGGCACGGCCACCACGGTGCTGCTGATCCTCGCGGTAGGCGCCTGCTTCGCCGGCGCCGCCAACTCCGTACGAGAGTTGATCAAGGAACGGGTCATCTACGAGCGGGAGCGCGCCACCGGCCTGTCCCGCTCGGCCTACCTGATGTCCAAGGTGTTCGTGCTCGGCGCGATCACCGTGTTCCAGGGCGCCCTGGTCGGCACCATCGGCTTCTTCAACCGGGGGATCCCGGACAAGGGCCTGGTCTTCGGCGGCGCGACCATCCTCGAACTCTCGGTGCCGATCATGGCGCTGGGCTTCACCTCGATGATGTTCGGTCTGATCATCTCGGCCCTGGTGAAGACCGCCGAGAAGACCATGCCGCTGCTGGTCATGTTCGCGATCATCCAGGTCGTCTTCACCGGCTGCCTGTTCACCCTGCACGGCTCGGTCGGCGTCAACGAGTTCTCGTACCTGATGCCGTCGCGCTGGGCGGTCGCCGCGGCCGGCGCCACGCTGGACTTCAACAAGATCAGCCCGCCCACGGACGGCGGGAGCACGGACCCGCTGTGGGACCACACCGCGGGCGCCTGGGGTCTGGACATGGCCGTCCTGATCGTCCTCGGCGTGATCTGCGGCTTCTTCGTGGCCCGCTTCCTGCGGCGCCACGAGCCCGAGGTCATGCGCAAGTAACCCGGTCCCGGTCCGTACTTGTCCAGTACGTACTTGTCCGGTCCGTACGACGCCGAAGGGCGGCACCCTGTCGGGGTGCCGCCCTTCGGCGTGTCCGCGCTTCGAGGCCCGCGCCGCCTCAGTACGCGCTGTTGACGTTGTCCATCGAGCCGTACCTGTGGGCCGCGTAGTTGCAGGCGGCCGTGATGTTGGCGACCGGGTCGTAGATGTTCCACGAGGTGCCGGGCACGTGGTAGGCGTTGAAGGTCGGCTGGATGACCTGGAGCAGGCCCTTGGACGGGATGCCCATGGCGGCGTTGGTGTCCCAGCCGTTGATGGCCATCGGGTTGCCGGAGGACTCCCGCATGATGTTGCGGTACAGACCGCTGTAGCTGCCCGGGATGCCCTTGCTCTGCATGATGTCCAGGGACTCGCGGATCCAGCCGTCGAGGTTGTTCGCGTACGTCTTCGGCGCGGGCTGCTGGATCTGGGGGCGCTGCGCGGACCGGCTCGCGGGCTGCTCGGCCGGGCGCGCCTCGGTCTTCCGCGGGGCGGCCTGGGGCTTGGGCGTGGCCTTCTGCTGCGCGGCCTCCTCGGCCTTCTTCTGCGCGGCGATGGCCTCGACCTTCACGCTGCTGCCGGCGAGCTGGTCGGTGAGGCTGGCCTTGACGTCCTTGATCTGCTCGGTGCTGTAGGCGACGTGCGCAGAGGTGACGGCCCGGCTCGTGGTCTCCGCGCTGCTCGTACCCGCGGAGACGACGACAGTGGTGACACCGAGGGCCGCGACACCGACGATCGCGATCTTGTGAGAGCCGGTCAGCTTGCGACTGTAACTGTGGAAGCGGCTGTGCTTGGGCATGACAGATGACCTCTTTGGATAGCGCGGAGGTCGCTCTTCCGTCCGGCGGGGGACACCTGTGCTTTCGGCACGAGCGCCTCGGGCGGAACCCGGGGCGCTGAGCGACGAGAGCAATTCTTAGCTGCCGCAAAACTCGGTGGCAAAGATGTGACGTACGAAATCCGATAGTGGACCCGGTAGGTGCAAAGCCGGGCATATCGGGTCGTCTTTCCCGTTCATACAGGATGTTGATATCTCCTATGTCCCCTAGTACGTGATGCGGACCCTATGCGGCGACTCACATGACCGACGGGAAGGCCTCACTGAGAGTTGCTAAAGCAATCCCCTGGGTCAGGGATCAGGGGGCGGTGGGCGGGGGTCGGGGGTCGGGGGACACAGGGGTTAGGGGTCGGGAGGTCGGGCCTGCGGCCTCGGGGCCGGGACTGGGACCGGGACCTGCGACCTCGGACGTAGGCCCACCGGCCCGGCCGGGGGCGCCGCCGGACCGATCCCGCTGTCGTAGCCCGCCGGTACCGTGAGGTCATGAGTCAAGGCCCCCGGTCCGGCCTCGTCGCGGTGAGCGCCGCGCTGCTGGCCATGAGCAGGCACCTGGAGGTGCGCGACGTCCTCAAGACGATCGTCGCCTCGGCCCGCGAGCTGCTCGACGCGCAGTACGCCGCCCTCGGCGTCCCGGACGACCACGGAGGCTTCGCCCAGTTCGTGGTCGACGGGGTCAGCGACGAGCAGTGGAAGGCCATCGGCCCGCTCCCGCGCCAGCACGGCATCCTCGCCGCGATGCTCCACGAGACCGGCCCCGAGCGCCTCGCCGACGTGCGCAAGGACCCCCGCTTCGAGGGCTGGCCCGCCGCCCACCCCGAGCTGTCGGACTTCCTCGGCCTGCCGATCCGCGACGGCGACGAGGTCATCGGCGCGCTGTTCCTCGCCAACAAGCAGCGCCCGGCGGACGGACCCCCGGCGGACGGACGCTTGGCGCACGGGCAGCCGGCGGACGGACGGCCTGCGGACTGTGTGCCGGAGGACGGGTGCGGCTTCACGCGGGAGGACGAGGAACTGCTCTCCATCCTCGCCCAGCACGCGGCCATCGCCCTCACCAACGCCCGCCTCTACGAGCGCAGCCGCGAACTGACCATCGTCGAGGAGCGGTCGCGGCTCGCCCACGAGCTGCACGACGCGGTGAGCCAGAAGCTGTTCTCGCTGCGCCTGACCGCGCAGGCGGCCGCGGCCCTGGTCGACCGCGACCCCGCCCGCGCCAAGGGAGAGCTGCAACAGGTCGCCGCGCTCGCCGCCGAGGCGACGGAGGAACTGCGCGCGGCGGTGGTCGAGTTGCGTCCCGCCGCGCTGGACGAGGACGGTCTGGTCGCCACGCTCCGCACCCAGACACAGGTACTGGACCGCGCCCACACCGCACGCGTCACCTTCACCGCCCACAAGTTCCGCGCGCTCCCGGCGGCGCAGGAGGAGGCCGTGCTCCGGGTCGCACAGGAGGCGCTGCACAACGCCCTGCGGCACTCCGGGGCGGCGCACGTGGACGTGACGGTGGGCCGCCATGGCTGTGGTGCGGTGCTGCGCGTCACGGACGACGGCGGCGGCTTCGAGCCGCAGACGGTACGGCAGGCCGGACGCCACCTGGGTCTGGTCTCCATGCGGGACCGGGCGAGCGGGGTCGGCGGCACCCTGACGGTGGAGTCGGCGCCCGGCAAGGGCACCACGATCGAGCTGGAGGTCCCCGGTGGCTGATCCCATCAGAGTGCTGCTCGTCGACGACCACCAGGTCGTCCGCCGCGGCCTGCGCACCTTCCTGGAGGTGCAGGAGGACATCGAGGTCGTGGGCGAGGCCGCGGACGGCGCCGAAGGGGTCGCCCGCGCCGAGGAACTGGCACCCGACATCGTCCTGATGGACGTCAAGATGCCCGGCATGGACGGCGTGGAGGCCCTGCGCAGACTGCGCGAACTGGCCAACCCCGCGCGCGTGCTGATCGTCACCAGCTTCACCGAACAGCGCACCGTGGTCCCGGCGTTGCGCGCGGGTGCCGCCGGTTACGTGTACAAGGACGTGGACCCCGACGCGCTGGCCGCGGCCATCCGGTCCGTGCACGCGGGCCATGTCCTGCTCCAGTCCGAGGTCGCGGCCGCGCTGTTGTCCCAGGAGGAGGCCAACTCCCCCCAGGGCAGGGGCGGGTCGCTGACGGACCGGGAGCGTGAGGTGCTGGGACTGATAGCGGACGGCCGGTCCAACCGCGAGATCGCCCGTGCCCTCGTCCTGTCCGAGAAGACGGTCAAGACGCACGTCTCGAACATCCTGATGAAGCTCGACCTCGCCGACCGCACCCAGGCCGCGCTGTGGGCCGTACGCCATGGTGTGACCAGCTGATATGACCACAGCCCGAGGGTTCGTGATCACGCTCCGGAAAGGTTCCGCTCCGGTCTGAGATTCATACCGTCGTGGGAATGCCCCCCGGACGGCGCATCCTCCGTGGATCTCCGGCGTTCTCCAGTGCGTGCCGCGGCGACTGCCGCGGTGACCACTAGGAGGGGTTGAGAAGTGAAGAACCTGAAGAAGGCAGCGGCCGTGACGATGGTGGCCGGCGGGCTGATCGCCGCGGGAGCCGGCATGGCCTCCGCGACCGACGGCGCGTGGGCCCACGGCGAGGCCAAGCACTCGCCCGGCGTCCTCTCGGGCAATGTCGTCCAGGCTCCGGTGCACATCCCCGTGAACGTGGTGGGCAACAGCGTGAACGTCGTCGGTCTGCTGAACCCGGCGTTCGGCAACCTCGGAATCAACCACTGACCCCGCCGCTCCACGGCGACGCCCTCCGGCCTCCCGGACACTCCCGGGAGGCCGGACAGGCCCTGACCCACCCCGCCCCGGCCGCACGGCCAACCTGACGAACGCGGACCCGCCCACTCCGGCTGCCCACCCCGGCCGACGCCGGTCCGCCCGGTGGTGTCGCGGGTCGGGCCTCGTCCGCTGCCGGTCGAGCCTCGTCCGCTGCTCGCCCTGGCGGTGGCGCGGGTCCGTCCGGTCGTGGTGCGGGTCCGTCCGGCGGATGTCTGTCCGCCCGGTGGTGCCGCGGGTCGGGCCCGGCCGCTGCCGGTCGGCCCACGCGCGCTGCTCGCCCTGGCGGTGGCGCGGGTCCGTCCGTTTCCCGGAGCGGTGCACCCGCGGCCCTTCTGCCGCTGCCCCTGCTGACGCCGGTCCGCGCGGGCGCGCCGCCGGTCTGTCCCGGGGGACAGGAGCCGGGGCCGGGGCAGGGCCCCAGGCCGCCCGGGGCGCCCCGAGGCACAGGGCCTCAGGCACCCCGAGGCACCCCCGAGCGCCGGTCACCCGTGGCCGGAGCTCAGCGCATTCCCCGCTCCCGCTCCTCCACGACGGAGTTGTACGCGGCCACCTGCGCCCGCCGGGCCGTCCGCTCCACCGGCCGCAGGGCCTGGGTCCGCGCCCCCATCTCGGACGCGCTCACCGCGCCCCCGTGCCCCCGCTCGTGAGCCAGTGCGACCAGCAGCCCCACCCGCTGCGCCAGCTCCAACACCCGCACCGCCCGTGGCGGATACCCCGGGGCCAGCACCTCCCGGCCCCGCTCGGCCCGCGCCCGGTACGCGTCCAGTGCCGCCTCAGCCACCGGCCCCGACCCGGCCACATCCAGCCGGGAGAGAACCGCCGTCGCCTCGCGCAGCGCCTCGGCGAGCTCCCGCTCCGCCTCGCCCAGCGACGGCACGTCCGCGGGCGGAGCCTCCCGCACCGGCAGGCAGTGCCAGACCACCTCGACGTGCACGTCACCGGCGGGCCCGGCCTCGTACACCTCGGGCACGAGCCCCAGCGCGGCCCCGCGGCAGACCACCGCCTCCTCGGCCTCCAGCGCCCGCGCATTGAACTCGGGCGGCCCGCTCAGCCCCAGCGGATGCCCCGGCGCGGGCAGCGCCACCAGCAGCCCGCTCACGCCCAGTCTGCGCAGCCGCCCCAGCGCCAGCGTCAGCCCGACGGGCCCCGACTCGCCGGGCAGCCCCTCCACCCGGTGCACAGCGTCCTCCCCGACGACGGAGAGCACGGCGTCATCAGGAGAGACAAGTCCGGCCAAAAGGGCATTTCCCCAAGCGGCGAGGCGTCCAGAGCGCGGTTCCGTGAGCATGCCTCCACCCTAAGGACCGGACCGATGGAATGGAGCGGGCGGCCGGTGGCGTAGATTTCCTTGAGGGCTGCGCCCACCGGCGCACGCGACAGCCGAGACGCCGAGACCGGCCACACTGCAAGGGGAGACAACGCGCTCATGAGCGAAGTTCTGGAGCTTCAGGACGTATCTGTGGTCCGTGAGGGCCGGGCTCTCGTGGACCAGGTCTCCTGGTCGGTCAAGGAAGGTGAGCGCTGGGTCATCCTCGGCCCGAACGGTGCCGGCAAGACGACCCTCCTGAACATCGCCTCCACCTACCTCTTCCCCAGCTCGGGCAGCGTGTCCGTGCTCGGCGAGACGCTGGGCAGGCCGGGCACCGACGTCTTCGAGCTGCGCCCGCGCGTCGGCGTGGCGGGCATCGCCCTGGCCGACAAGCTCCCCAAGAAGCAGACCGTCCTGCAGACGGTGCTGACCGCCGCGTACGGCATGACGGCCGGCTGGCACGAGGAGTACGAGGACGTCGACGAGCAGCGCGCCCGCGCCTTCCTCGACCGCCTCGGCATGACGGAGTTCCTCGACCGGAAGTTCGGCACCCTCTCCGAGGGCGAGCGCAAGCGCACCCTCATCGCCCGCGCCCTGATGACCGACCCCGAGCTGCTGCTGCTCGACGAACCGGCGGCCGGCCTCGACCTCGGCGGCCGCGAGGACCTCGTCCGCCGCCTCGGCCGACTGGCCCGCGACCCGATCGCCCCCTCCATGATCATGGTCACGCACCACGTCGAGGAGATCGCCCCGGGCTTCACCCACGTGCTGATGATCCGCCAGGGCAAGGTGCTGGCCCAGGGCCCGCTGGAGCTCGAACTCACCTCCCGCAACCTCTCCCTCTGCTTCGGCCTCCCGCTCCTCGTCGAACAGGTCGGCGACCGCTGGACCGCGCACGGCCTGCCGATGGCCTGAGGTCCCGAAGCCCTGGAGCAACTCCCCAAGTACCCCTGGGCGCCCTGTCGGTGACCGGTCCCGCGGACCTACCATGGCCGTGTGAACGACATCGACGCATGGGTGTGGTGGCTCGTCGCCGCGGCAGCGCTCGGCATCCCGCTCGTGGTGACCGCGATGCCGGAGTTCGGCATGCTCGCCGTGGGCGGGGTCGCCGCCGCCGTGACGGCCGGACTCGGCTTCGACGTAGTCGTCCAGGTCCTCGTGTTCGTCGTCGTCTCGGTCGCCCTCATCGCCGTGGTGCGCCCCATCGCGAACCGGCACCGCGCGCAGCGGCCCCAACTCGCCACGGGCATCGACGCCTTGAAGGGCAAGCAGGCCCTCGTCCTGGAACGCGTCGACGGCTCCGGAGGCCGTATCAAGCTCGCCGGAGAGGTCTGGTCGGCGCGTTCGCTCGACGCCCAACGCGCCTATGAAGTGGGCCAGGAGGTGGACGTCGTGGACATCGAGGGAGCCACGGCGATCGTCATCTGACCTCGCTCGACGCAAGTGACCGGAACACCCCACGAGGCACACGACGGTCTGTCAGACTCGACCAGCAAGATCTTCAACAACCATAAGATCTTCCGAAAGCGCCGAGGCGGAGAAAGGCACGGGGAGCCACGATGGAACCGGTCATCATCGTATTGATCATTCTGGTGGTGTTGGTCTTCATCGCCCTGATCAAGACGATCCAGGTCATCCCACAGGCGAGCGCGGCCATCGTGGAGCGGTTCGGCCGCTACACGCGCACACTCAACGCGGGCCTCAACATCGTCGTCCCGTTCATAGACACCATCCGCAACCGCATCGACCTGCGTGAACAGGTCGTGCCGTTCCCGCCGCAGCCGGTGATCACCCAGGACAACCTGGTCGTCAACATCGACACCGTCATCTACTACCAGGTGACCGACGCCCGAGCCGCCACCTACGAGGTCGCCAGCTACATCCAGGCCATCGAGCAGCTCACCGTCACCACGCTGCGCAACATCATCGGCGGCATGGACCTGGAGCGGACCCTGACCTCCCGCGAGGAGATCAACGCGGCACTGCGCGGAGTCCTCGACGAGGCGACCGGCAAGTGGGGCATCCGCGTCAACCGCGTCGAACTCAAGGCGATCGAGCCGCCGACCTCCATCCAGGACTCGATGGAGAAGCAGATGCGCGCCGACCGTGACAAGCGCGCCGCGATCCTCACCGCCGAAGGTACGCGCCAGGCTGCGATCCTCACCGCGGAGGGCGAGAAGCAGTCCCAGATCCTCCGGGCCGAGGGTGAGGCCAAGGCCGCGGCCCTGCGCGCGGAGGGCGAGGCCCAGGCCGTCCGTACGGTCTTCGAGGCGATCCACGCCGGCGACCCGGACCAGAAGCTCCTGTCGTACCAGTACCTCCAGATGCTCCCGAAGATCGCCGAGGGCGACGCCAACAAGCTCTGGATCGTGCCCAGCGAGATCGGGGACGCCCTCAAGGGCCTCTCCGGCGCCATGGGCAACTTCGGTGCCATGGGCGGCGGTTCGGGCGCCGGTAGCGCCACCGGCAAGAACAGCGGTACGGAGCGCCGCGAGAAGCCGTCCCTGGACTGACCGGCCGGTACCCGCACACGAGACGGGGCCCACTCCCGACGGAGTGGGCCCCGCTTCCTTGCAGTTCCGACCGCCGACCTCCGACCTCCGACCTCCGGCCTATGCGGCGGGCTGCCCCAGCCACTCCGGCAGCGCCTCGAAGTCCTCGTGCCCCAGCGACAGCAGCATCGCGTCCGCGGGCGTCGGCTCGAACGGCTGCCGCAGCAGCGGCATACCCGCCTGCTCCGGCGTCCGGTCGGCCTTGCGGTGATTGTCCTCCGCGCACGAGGCGACCGTGTTCAGCCACGAGTCCTTGCCGCCCTGAGCCCTCGGCACCACGTGGTCCACGGTCGTCGCCCGCCGGCCGCAGTACGCGCACCTGTGCCGGTCCCGCACCAGCACGCCCCGCCTCGACCACGGGGCTTGTCTTCGGAAGGGCACCCGTACGTACCGGCACAGTCTGATCACCCGGGGCGCGGGTATGTCGACCGCCGCTCCGCGCATACGCAGTTCGGGGTGGGCCTGCTCGACGACGGCCTTGTCCTGGAGCACCAGAACGACGGCTCGGTTCAGCGTCACCGTCGACAACGGCTCGAAACTGGCGTTCAGTACCAGCGTGTCTCGCATTCCAGCCCACCTCCCATGCGCACCGGCCCACTCCCCGGCGGGCTTGGATCAACTCTGGCCGGGCACGCCGAGATGGACAACGCAATAAAAAATGCCCGCCTCTGATCACTTCCAAGACCAGAGGCGGGCAAACGTTCTATGAACGTCAGTCTGCTGCGGGTACTTCGTACTCACCGATCAGCTGGGCACGCGCGATCGCGTGGAACCGAAGATTGAACCCGACGACCGCGGGCGACACGTCCGCGTCCGGGCCGAGCTTCTCCTGGTCGACCGCGTACACCGTGAAGACATACCGGTGCGGGCCGTCGCCGGGCGGCGGCGCGGCGCCGCCGAAGTCCTTGGTGCCGTAGTCGTTGCGCACCTGCACGGCACCCTCGGGCAGCCCCTCGAACTTGCCGCTGCCCGCACCGGCGGGCAGCTCCGTGACCGAGGCCGGGATGTCGAACACGGTCCAGTGCCAGAACCCGCTGCCCGTCGGGGCGTCCGGGTCGTAGCAGGTCACGGCGAAGCTCTTGGTCTCGGGCGGGAAGCCCTCCCACCGCAGCTGCGGCGAGGTGTTGCCGGCCGCGTGGACCTGAGCGTCCTTGAGCGTCGCGCCCTCCCGGACGTCCTCGCTCGTCACCGTGAACGACGGCACGGGCGGATGGAAGTCATGGGGGAGCGGCCGCCGCTTGAGCTCGGTCACCTCGATACCTCCTGATCGGTTTCCTGGGTCGGACCCGAGCCTAGAACCAGTTGCGCTTGCTGCCGACCTCGGACAGCCACTGGTTGAGGTAAGCCGCCCAGTCGGTCCCGTGGAAGTCGTGCAGGCCCACCTGGAAGGAGCGGAAGGTGTCGCTGCCCTCGCTGAACAGACCCGGCTTCTTGTCCATCTCCAGGACGACGTCCATCGCGTGCTCGTCGGCCACGAAGCTCAGCTCGACCTGGTTCAGCCCCCGGTACTGCGACGGAGGGTAGAACTCGATCTCCTGGTAGAAGGGGAGCCGCTGCCGCGTGTTGCGGATGTGACCGCGCTCCATGTCCGCGTTCTTGAAGCGGAAGCCCAGCTGGATGAAGGCGTCCAGGATCGCCTTCTGCGCCGGCATCGGGTGCACGTTGACCGGGTCCAGGTCACCGGAGTCCACGGCCCGCGCGATCTCCAGCTCGGTGGTCACCCCGATGTGCATCCCGCGCAGCGCCTGCCCGTCGATCATCGTGATCGGCGTCTCCCAGGGGATCTCCAGCCCGAACGGCACCGCGTGCACCGCACCCGCCTGGAGCTCGAAGGCACCCCCGAGCCGCACCTTGGTGAACTCGATGTCCTGCTTGTACTCCTGGTCGCCGCTCTCGACCTCGACCTTCGCCTGGAGCCCGACCGACAGCCCCTCGATCTGCTGGTTGACGGACCCGCCCTGGATCCGCACCTCACCCTGGACGACACCGCCCGGAACGACGTTGACCTCGGTCAGCACGGTCTCGACCGAAGCTCCGCCGGCCCCCAGACTCGCGAGCAGCTTCTTGAACCCCATGACTCTCCCTTTACGAGTGGACCTCTGATCCGTACCCACGCGATCCGGCCGCGACCGGTTCCGCTCTCCTCACCCTGGCAAGGCGAACGCTCCCTGACCACCCCACCGGACCGCCCCGTCTGCACTACGCTCGGAGGGCATGATCGCGACCCCCGACCGTACGCCCTCCGGCAAGGACTCCCTCGACCGGCCCGTACCGGAGAGCGCCCCCGACCGGCTCCGCCGCTTCCTCGCCCGCCCCGCCGAAGAAGTCGCCCCCGAGTTGCTCGGTGCCGTCCTCACCCACGAGACCCGCGAGGGAACCGTGCGGATCGCCATCACGGAGACCGAGGCGTACTCCGGCGCGGCCGACCCCGCCTCCCACGCCTACCGGGGCAGGACACCCCGCAACGCCGTGATGTTCGGGCCCGCGGGACACCTGTACGTCTACCGGTCCCACGGCCTCCACTGGTGCGCCAACATCGTCACCGGAACGGAAGGTACGGCCTCCGCCGTCCTCATCCGCGCGGGCAGGGTCGTCGAAGGGGAGGACCTGGCCCGTGGGCGGCGAGGGGCGAAGGTCGAGACCGCACGCCTTGCGCGGGGCCCGGGGAACTTCTGCCAGGCGCTCGGCATCACGCACGAGCACGAGGGCACAGACCTGCTGACGGGTGCCTCGGTCGCACTCTCCGAGGGCGAGCCGGTGCCCGCCGCGCTCATCCGGGTCGGCCCCCGGGTGGGCGTGAGCAAAGCCCACGACTGGCAGCACCGCTTCTATCTCGCCGCCGACCCGACCGTCTCGGCATACCGGCTGAGCCCGAGGGCCAAACCGCCCGCCTCTTGAACCGTGGATCACTGACAGCGAGGATGTGGTGGACGTCGGAACCGGGGGGCGAGACGCAGTGGGTCTGGGGACGGTCGCCGTGACAGGCGCGGCGGGGAACATCGGTTCCGTCGTACGCGAGGGCCTGCGGCACGAGGCGGATCACTTGATCCTGCTCGACCGTGTACCGCTGCGGCCGGAGGCCGGGAACGAGGACGTGCACACCGTCGACCTGCGGGACGCGGCCGCCCTGGAGTCGGCACTGGCGGGGGCGGATCGCCTGCTCCACCTGGGTGGTGTGCCCGACGAGGCGCCACTCGAGGATCTGCTCGAAGCCAACGTCATCGGCACTCACAACGTCCTGGAGGCGGCGCGGCGCACCGGGATCGAGCGGGTGGTCCTGGCCAGCAGCAACCGAGTGACAGGCTTCCACCCCACCGGACACCTCACAGGTCCACAGGATCCGGTGCGCCCCGACGGCCTCTACGGGGTGAGCAAGGTGGCCCTGGAGGCCCTGGGGCAGTTGTACGCCGACAAGTTCGGCCTGTCCGTGATCTGCCTGCGCATCGGCAGCTTCGAACATGCACCCACCGAGCCCCGGCATCTGGCGACCTGGCTGAGCCCGCGCGACGCCGTCGGGTACATGCGGGCGGCACTGACCGCTCCGCCGTCCATCCGTTTCGCCACCGCGTACGCCGTATCGGGCAACACCCGGCGTTTCTGGGAACTGCCCGACCCGACGACACTCGCGTACACGCCGGTCGACGACGCCGAACGGCACGCCGGGGACATCCCCGGAGCGGGCCTGCCGGCCGACCCTGCGGCACCCCAGGCCGGCCCCTACGCCCTGCCCGAGTTCACCCTGAAGCACATCAGGCACTGACCCACTCGCACGCAAACGTCGACTCTCGGCCCGATACGACAAGGAACCGGCCAAAGGTCCAGCCCGCCCGACCGCCCCTCACGGCGCGGCCCCCCGCCCGACGGCATGGACGCGTGCCCGCCCGAACGCTCCCTCGGTTCCCCTCCGACCAGGCATACGCGTACGCCCGTACCCCCCCGACCAGGTACGCACCGGCCCACGCCCGCAGTGTCCGGCGCCGGAGGCACGCACTCCCCATGGTTCCGGGGCGACACCGGGTCACCGACGCCGCGACCGCGAGCAGTCACCGGGCACACACGCCGAGGCGCCACCCAAGTTGACTCGCCCCCACAGGGTGCGTAATGTAGCCCGAGCCGCTGAACCGGATATGGCAATCGCCAGCAACCGGGAGTGGCCAACCCACTACCTACGACCACCTCTGACGGGGTCGAATTCGGCGTGCCCGCATGCTCGAATTCGGATTCGCGAAAGCTCGATTATGAGCTGCGGAGGGAATCGGCTAACGTAGTGAATGTCGAAAGGCCGACAAGCGAAAGCGAAGAGGCCCGAGGCAAATCCCGCCGACAGGGAATCGGATCGCGAAACGGTCTGATAGAGTCGGAAACGCAAGACCGAAGGGAAAAGCCCGAGAGGGTGAGTACAAAGGAAGCGTCCGTTCCTTGAGAACTCAACAGCGTGCCAAAAATCAACGCCAGATATGTTGATACCCCGTCTC
>NZ_JBEOWS010000212.1:0-16935 GCF_040296125.1 Streptomyces sp. NPDC002265
GTACGGCTGACGCGGCCGAGTCCACCGCACGGCTCACCCGGCGGGGCCCGCCGCACGGCTCACGTGTCCAGGTCCGGGATCGGGGCTCCGGAGGGCACGCCCGCCGCGACGTAGGCGTCGTAGTACTCCTTCCAGTGCACACCGGTCCCGGAGTGCGGCCCGGCGGGGCGCTCGCCGCGCGCGAGGGCGTCGAGCGCGGCGAGGCACACCTCCCAGCCGGCGCCGTTGCGGGCGGCGGCGTCCGCCTGGCCCAGCACGTCCGTGAAGACGAGCCGAGTGCGTCCGTCGCGCGCCTCGGCCAGGTCGAAGCACAGCTCGTCGCCGCCCCAGTCGAAGCAGAGCGCCCGCGGCGGGTCGACGTGCACGACCCGCCCGGTCGAGGGCGGCATGTGCGGGTCGCCGCTGAAGGCGACGGTGCCGCCGGGGCGCAGCTCGATCTCCGCGCGGGAGGGGAACCAGTGGACGAGTTCGTCCGCGTCGGTGACGAACCGCCACACCCTCTCGACCGGGTGGTCGTAGGTGCGCTCGAAGCGGACGGCGGTGCGGCCGTCCTCCAGGGTGAGGCAGGTGCCGGTGAGGTCTACGGGCATGGTGGTTCGGTCCTTCCTTCGCTGTGACTGATCGCCGACGGTCTGTGGGGGGTCCGTACGGACGACGGGTTCCCTCCTTCAGCGAAACGTTGCCGTTTCGTTGGAACTGTTCTAACCTCCATGTGTACGAAACCGTTTCGTTCAATCCTTGGCAAAGTCCCGGGCCGCGCCATGCCCGGAACACCGCGAAGGGCGGACGACCGTCCCTGGAGTGGTCCCCGATGTCCCAGAAGACCGTGACCGAAGACACCCGTAAGGGTGCCGCGCAGGCACCGCCCGGGGCCTCCCCGAAGCGGTGGTGGATTCTCGCGATCATCGCCATCGCCCAGCTCATGGTGGTGCTGGACGCGACCATCGTGAACATCGCCCTGCCCTCGGCCCAGGCCGACCTCGGCTTCTCCGACGGCAACCGGCAGTGGGTCGTCACCGCGTACGCGCTCGCGTTCGCCTCCCTGCTGCTGCTCGGCGGCCGGATCGCCGACCTCTTCGGGCGCAAGACCGCCTTCCTCATCGGCGTCGTCGGCTTCGCCGTCGCCTCCGCGCTCGGCGGTGCCGCGACCGGGTTCGGCATGCTGGTCGTCGCCCGCGCCCTCCAGGGAGCCTTCGGCGCCCTGCTGGCGCCCGCCGCGCTCTCCCTGCTGAACACGACGTTCACCGACGCGCGCGAACGGGCCCGGGCGTTCAGCGTGTACGGCGCCATCGCCGGCGCCGGCGGCGCGGTGGGCCTGCTGCTCGGCGGACTGCTCACCGACGCGTTCGACTGGCGCTGGACGCTGTACGTCAACGTGGCCATCGCGGTCGTCGCCTTCGCGGGCGGCTGGGTCCTGCTGAGCAGCCACCGCGACGCCGCGAACGCCAAGCTGGACGTGCCCGGCACGATCCTCGTCGCGGCCGGCCTCTTCTCCGTGGTCTACGGCTTCTCCAACGCCGAGACCCACGACTGGAGCTCCCCACTCACCTGGGGCTTCCTGATCGTCGGCGTCATCCTGCTGGCGGCCTTCGCCTGGTGGCAGACCCGCGCCGCGCACCCCCTGCTGCCGCTGCGCATCCTGCTCGACCGCAACCGCGGCGGCTCGTTCCTCGCCGTGCTGATCACCGGTGCGGGCATGTTCGGCGTGTTCCTCTTCCTCACCTACTACCTCCAGCTCAACCTCGGCTTCAGCCCGACCAAGACCGGTGTGGCGTTCCTGCCGATGGTCGTCGCGCTGATGGTCGCGGCGCAGGTCGGCACCACGGTCCTGATGCCCCGCATCGGCCCGAAGACCGTCATCCCGCTCGGCTTCGCCATCGCCACGGCCGGCATGGCCTGGCTGTCCGGGCTCGAGGTCGGCTCCTCGTACTCGAGCGCCGTCCTGCCCCAGCTGGTGGTAACCGGCCTCGGCCTCGGCCTGGTGATGCCGCCGGCGATGCAGATGGCCACCGGCGGGGTGGCGGCCGAGGACGCCGGTGTCGCCTCCGCGACCGTCAACGCCATGCAGCAGGTGGGCGGTTCGATCGGTACGGCGCTGCTGAACACGCTGGCCGCGACCGCCGCGTCCGACTACCTGGCCGGCCGGGACGCGACCAGCAAGCTGGTCCAGGCGCAGGCGTCGATCGAGAGCTACACCACCGCCTTCTGGTGGTCGGCCGGCCTCTTCGGCGCCGGAACGGTGATCGCGTTCCTGCTCTACCGGCGCGGAGTGCCGCAGCAGGACGCGGACGCCCCGCAGGTCGTCCACATGTGAGTCGGCCGACGGCAAGTCAATCGGTTCCGCGGGAAGTTCACCGCTTCGGATGAACAAGATCGCAGGAGACGCCGGGCAGGGGTGAGCGCAGCTCCACCGGGGTAGCTAGGCAGCCCCGAAACCCCCTGCCGCGGTGGAGCGACCATGACTCCGCAACCCCCCGACCGCGACCCTCCCCCCGCCCCCAACGCCTGCGCCCGCACCCGGACGAGCGGCCCGTTCACGGTCGTCGAGGTGACGGGCGAGGTGGACATCGCCACCGCCGGCCTGGTCGCCGAGCACCTGACCGCGGCGGTCTCGCCGCCGCTCCCGGACGTGCTGGTCGACCTGCGGCCGGTCGCGTTCCTCGACTGCTCGGCACTGCGCGTGCTGTGCCGGGCCGAGTCGCGGGCCGTCGAGCACGGCGGCCGCCTGCGGATCGTCTCCGACGATCCGCGGGTGCACCGGCTGCTGCGGGCGGCGGGCCTGCTGGGCCGCTTCCCGCCGCTGCCCGCACTCCCCGGACAGTGGCGGGACTCCACGTGATGCCAGGGGCCGGCCGGAGGCCCCACTCCGCCCGGCCGGCCCCTGGTGCGAGATCGCACGGGCCCCGCGACTGGGGCTCGCACTCCCCACCTGCGGGCCTCTCCTCGTGCTCACGGAGGCCGTACGATCCCGGTTCATGGGGTCAGAACTCGAACACGCTGGTCCCGTAGGCGCTCTTCACGCACGCGTTGGCGAAGGTGCGCTCGTAGGAGACGCGCTTGCCCTGCCAGACGCCGTCGATCGTGACGACGACGGGGGCGTACTCCCTGGTACACATCACGTCGCCCCGCATCGTGGTCGTGAGGGCATCGAAGTCGCCGCCGACGGCGCGTAGTTCGGCACAGGCCTGGAGCGCGGCCGGATGGGTGCCGGAGGCCGTCGGGGCGCAGTTCAGGGTGACCGCCCGCGCCGGGGTCGCGACGGCCGCGCTCTCCCCCTGGCCCACGGTGAGCACCAGGGCCGAGGGGGCGTAGAGCGACGTCGGGCTGACGCCCTGGGCAGCGACCGAGGCCCCGGTGAGGGGTCCGCAGACGGCGACGGCGGTGAGGCCGAGGGCGGCTGCCAGGCGCGCGGTGTTCCGCATTGTGTGCATCCTTCCGCTGGATTCGAGGTGGCGCCGGCCGCGGACCGGTGGGTGCCACGGCGGCGAGCGCGAGTCTGCCGAGTCCGGCGTCGAAACACACATCGAACCCATAGGTTTCGGTAACATTGCGTATTGAATCAGTGGCGTGAAGTCACGGAATTCGAACAGCGCATCCGCTCAACCACGGGGATTCCGCTCTCAAGAACCGGCCAGATGGCCCGTTTCCACGTGCTCGTTAATAGTCCGGAAACATTCCACTTCCGCTCGCGACGGACTTTTTCGCGCCGCCTTGTGTTCATCTTCGAACCGCGCCGACCGCTCCGCCGGGCCCCGGACGGCCGCCCCGGACCGCACGAGACGGCCGGCGGCCCCTGAGCACCGGCGTCCGGCCCCTGGCCTGCGGATCGTCACATACCCGCGGGTATGGTCGGCGTGCAGCGCACGCTCGACGACGAGAGGCGACAGGAATGGCCAAGCACTGGGCGGACTTCCAGTACGAGATCTACCTCAACGGGATGACGGGTGCCGTCCCCAGGCTGCCCACCGATCTGACCCGGCTGGAGGAGCTGACCGAGCAGCGGCTCGGCCCCGGCCCGGTCGGCTACGTGGCGGGCAGCGCCGGCGACGGCAGTACGGCGCGCGCCAACCGGGCCGCCCTGGAGCGCCGCCGGATCGTGCCGCGGATGCTGCGGGACGTGCACGAGCGCGATCTGTCGGTGGAGGTGCTGGGCCGCCCGCTGCCCGCCCCGCTGGCGCTGGCCCCGATCGGCGTGCTGTCGATCATGCACCCGGACGCCGAGACGGCCGCCGCGCAGGCCGCCGCCGCGCAGGGCGTGCCCTACATCCTGTCCTCGGCGTCCAGCACTCCGATGGAACAGGTCGCGCAGGCGATGGGCGACGCCGAGCGCTGGTTCCAGCTGTACTGGGCCAAGGACCGCGAGGTCACCCGGAGCTTCCTGAACCGGGCCAGGGCCAGCGGGTACACCGCGCTGCTGGTCACCCTGGACACCCCGCTGCTGGCCTGGCGGCCGCGCGACCTGGACCAGGCCTATCTGCCGTTCCTGCACGGCGTGGGCACCGCCAACTACTTCTCCGACCCGGCCTTCCGGGCGGGGCTGGCCAAGCCGGTGCACGAGGACCCGAACGCGGCGGTGATGCACTTCGTCGGGATGTTCGCGGACCCCGCCAAGACCTGGCCGGACCTGGCGTTCCTGCGCGAGAACTGGGACGGCCCGATCGTGCTGAAGGGCATCCTGCACCCGGACGACGCCCGGCTCGCCGCCGACGCCGGCATGGACGGCGTGGTGGTGTCCAACCACGGAGGCCGCCAGGTGGCCGGATCGGTGGCCGCGGCCGACGCGCTGCCGCGGGTGGCCGCGGCGGTCGGCGACCGGCTCACGATCCTGTTCGACAGCGGCATCCGCACCGGCGACGACGTCTTCAAGGCGCTCGCGCTCGGGGCGCGGGCGGTGCTGCTCGGCCGCCCGTACGCCTACGGCCTCGGCCTCGACGGCCGTTCCGGCGTCGAGCACGTGATCCGCTGCCTGCTGGCCGAACTGGACCTCACCCTGGCCCTGTCCGGACACGCGCGCCCCACCGACGTCGGCGCCGCGGACCTCGTCGAGGACCCCGCGTGAGCGCGCCGGGCGGCAGGGCGCGGCCGGTCAGGCCGTCCGGTCCGACAGCTCGACCGGCCGGGCGGTCGCGGTGCCGGTGACGGCCGACGATCCGGGGACGGCCGACGCCACGTCGGTCAGCCAGCGCTGGCCGACGGAGTGGTCGCGGACCTTGACGACGAGGCCCGCTCCCGGGTTCCCGCCCGCGGGGGCGAGGGCCAGGGTCTCGTCCCAGCGGGGCAGCAACTCGCCCTGCACGGTGAGGTCGTAGCGCACGTCGTCGCCCCGCGCCTCGCTCTGGTCGGCGCAGGTGCCGAGGATGACGACACCGGCGTCCGCATGCGCGTCCAGGCACAGCGCCGGGTCGGCCATGCTGCGCAGCAGGCCGTCGTCCTCGTACGTCCACTGCTGGGTCCAGGCCGAGGAGCAGACCGCGAGTTCGGCCGCCGTGCCCGCCTTCGGCACACCGGCGATGTCGAGGCACAGGTCGGCGTCGGCGTTGCGCAGCCGGGTCTGCCGGGTGCCGGTCGGCAGCCGGCCGCCGCCGGACGCGGCATGGGAGTCGGTGGCGGGGGCCGTGGCCTGGCCGCCGGTCGCGCCGGCGGAGGCGGCCGCGTCGGCGCCGCCGTCGTCGCCCGGCCAGAGCCCGACGACGAGCAGGGTCGTCAGCACTCCGGCCGAGGCGAGGCCGACGCCGGTGCGCATCGCGTTCGGCGAGCGCGTCCCGTCCGGGGCCCGGCGGGTCGGCAGCGGTATACGGGCGAGGAGGCTGCGGGACGCCGCGCGGCGCGATCCACGGCGGCCGCGCCCCGCCGAGCCGCGCCCGCGGGCACCTTCCTGGGCCGAGCGGCCGGGACGGGAGTCGGCATAGCGCCGGGCGCCCCAGCCGAGCACCGCCTCGGCGAGCAGGACACCGAGACGGCCCTCGAAGTGCCCGAGCTGTTCGGCGGCGGAACGGCAGTAGCGGCAGTCCACCAGGTGCCGCTGGACGTCCGGCAGCAGCCCGTTCCCGCGGCGCATCGGAACGTCGAGGAGACGGTTGTAGTGGCGGCACTCGGCGGTCGGCGACAGGTCCCGGTGGGCCCGTACGACGCCCTCTCGGAGCTTCTCCCGGGCCTGGTCCAGCGCGTCCGTCGCGGTGTCGACGTCCATGCCCAGCAGGCCCGCGGGGACCGACACCGGCTCCGCCTCGACCTCGGCGTGCCACAGCAGGCACTGGGCGAAGGGCGGCAGGGACTGGAACGACCGCTGGGTCAGCTCGCGGTTCTCCGGGGTCATGGACTGCGCGGTGCGCATACCGCGCCCTCCGGCGGGCTTCTGCAAGGCCGGCAGCACGGCGGCCACGTCCTCCGCGGCGGCCCAGTGGCGCACGGTGTCACGCACGGTCACCAGCAGCCGGGGGCGCAGCGCGGCGGCGGGCTCGCCGAGGTTGAGGCGGTCGAAGACCTGGTGGAACGCGGCGCCGGTGACCATCGCGGCGACCTGTGCCGAGGACGCCAGGCAGATGGCCGCGTAGGCGTGCACCGGCTGCCAGTGCCGGGCGATGAGCAGCGCGGTCGACTGGGCGACCTCGGCGTCCGGGCCGCCCCTCATCCGGAGCGCGAGAGCCTCGTCGGATTCTCCGGGGTCCCCGCCGGACGGGGAGAAGGGCGGACGAGGGGGGTGGGGGGTGGACACTGAGCGGATTCCTTCCCATGCGCGCGTGAGCACACAGAACTTGCGGTCACCCCAGGCGTCGCGGGGTCGCCGCGTACCTTTCGGGTGGGTGCGGGAGAGCGAATTCGCCGGGCGCGCACCGGCCCCGCTGCACCGAAGGACGATCGAGACCGGCCATGACCCCCCGCACGGGTCCTTCAGCCTTACACAACTCACTCGTGCGCAACAAGCCGCACGAACAACAACCGCCTCTTTGACAAATAGTCAGATAGCGCGCCAACTCACGCCCCATGTGTACGCATTCGGGAATTCTGCGCCCCGTGTGAAACGCGCGCACACTCCGGGGCTCCGCGCACTCTCCCGGCGCCCGGACCGGTGCGGTGGACTGGACCCCGGCCTCTCCTAGAAAGGCCCCGCGCGGGACGGCGGCTCTTCCGCGCGAAACGGCCGCCGGCCTTGTTCCGTCCGCCCTAGGCCGGCGGCCCCGGGACCCCCTGGGGCCTGTCTGACATTTCCCGCCGCCCGCCGGGAGGGACGGACGGGAACTGTCAGGCAGGCCCTGGCGGGGCCTCGGGGATTCAGAGCTGCCAGGAGCGCAGCCGGTCGGCCGCGCCGTACACGTCCGTCTTGCCGCTCATCAGGTCGCGGGCGAGATCGACGAGGGCGCCGTAGGGCGGATCGATGCCGACACCGCTGACGAACATGTAGGCGACGGCGGTCGCACAGGCGAAACGCGCGTTTGCCGTCGGCAGGGGTTTCAGCAGGGCGAGGGTGTGCAGCAGCGCGGCGGCACGCCAGGCGGGATCCGAGTCGACCCCGAGCCGGGGCGGGTCCACCCGGTGCCGGGCGACGGCGGCCACCAGCGCGGAGAAGTCGTTGACGGTGGGCTGGTCGGGCAGTACTTCCTCATGGCGCTGAAGCAGCCACGGCACGTCGATGTGGATGACGGGTGCCATCGGTCAGGCGGCCCGCCCCTCACCCTTGGCGGGCGGTTCGTCGTCCGGGAAGGCGGCCGCGAACTCCTCGGCGTGGGTGGCGAAGAACCGGCGGAACGCCTCCGCTCCCTCCTGGAGCGCCCGGTGCCGGGCTATGTCGGCCGCGGCGGCCTCGCGCACGAGCGCCTTCATCGACGTACCGCGTTCCTTGGCGATCTGCCGCAGGTCCTCTAGCTCGCGGTCGCTGAACTCCACGTTGAGAGCTGGCATGCATCTCACGGTACCGCGCGGCCACTTTCCCGTAAATATCCGCAGGTCAAAGGCATATGCCTGCGGTACCCGAGGGTCACGTGGGACCTTGGAGCGGTCCCGCGCGGCCCCCGGGCCGGGGTGACCGGCAGCACCCGGGAGATCCGGACGGGCTCCCGCCCCGTCCGGACCGGCCCTAGGCGTCAAGTCTGCTGATCCGCACCGCCCCTCGGGTCTCCCCCGGATGCGCGCTGGTCAGGGTGAGCCGCAGCCGGGAGCCGGTCACCGCGTCGAAGGTGATCAGCGTCGGGGCGTCCGAGGCGGTGGCCCGGTCGACGGACACCCCGGTCACCGGCACGTACCGGCCGCCGTGCCAGACCGCGACCTCGACCGCGGCGGGCGGTGTGTGCGTGGCGTCCTCGGTGAAGGACACCGCGACCCGGTCGAAGCTCCGGGTCCGGCCCCAGTCGACGGTGACCCAGTCCTCGGGGCGCGCGCCGCTGAACGCCGGCAGCAGGGCCGTCGCCGACTTCGCGAAGGCGTTGGACCAGCCGGTGGCCGGGTCGCCGTCCAGCATCGCGGCCGGGAGCGTGTCGGGACGGCCGGAGTAACCGGCGTCGGCCCGGGGGTGGTTCGGCGCGGGCGGCTGCTCGGGGGCGAACCGCGCGGCCGGGGTGGTCGCCGCCGAACGGGCCCGGGTGGTACGCACGGTCGCGGTGTCCGGGCGCAGACCGTCCGCGCGCGCCGTCACCTTCAGCGCGCCAGCCCCGGTGCCGGAGCGCACGATGGCCAGGGCCTTGCCGTGGAAGGCGGTGCGAGTGGTGGCCTGGTAGCGCTCGGCGCTCTCCTGGCGGCCGTTGTCGAGCCCGGCGAGGGAGCCGCCCGCCACCGCGAAGGTGATCAGGTCCTCGGCGTCCGGCACCACCACGCCCCGGGCGTCGACCACCTCGGCGGTCACGAACACCAGCGAACGCCCGTCCGCGGCGAGGGAGGTGCGGTCCGGGGTGAGCCGCAGGGCGTGCGGGGCGCCGGCCGTGCGCAGCACGTCGGTGGCGACCGTCTTGCGCCCGCGGCGCGCGACCGCCTTCAGCTCGCCCGGCGCCCAGGCCACCCGCCAGCTGAGGTGGAGTTTGCCCGCGCTGCCGTTCGGGCTGGTGTAACTGCCCGGATGGGGGCCGCCGGTGAAGGTCTTGTCGTCGCCGGTCGCCTCGGTGGTCTCCAGATAGGTACGGCCGTCGGTGGTCGTCTTGGTGTCGAAGGTCCGGGTGCCGAGCGACTTGCCGTTCAGGAACAGCTCGACGGTGTCGACGTTGGCGTACGCCCACACCTCGACGGTCTCGCCCGGCTCGTGGTTCCAGGTCGCCGGCAGCAGGTGCACCATCGGCTCGTCGGTCCACTGGCTGCGGAAGAGGTGGTACATGTCCTTCGGGAAGCCGGCCGTGTCCACCGCGCCGAAGAAGGACGCCTTCACCGGGAAGACGTCGTAGGGGGTGGGCTCGCCGATGTAGTCGATGCCCGACCACAGGAACTGGCCCGCGAACCACTTCCGGTCCCGGTCCTTCTTGTGCCCGTACTCGCCGCTCATGGTCCAGGAGGCGAGGTTGTTGTCGTAGGAGGAGGTCGCCCGCCGCCCCGGGGTGTGGTTCTCGCCGGTGTTGAGGTGCTCCGGCTCCTGGTACGCGCCTCGCGTCGAGGTCTCCGACGACGACTCGGACTCGAAGAGGAAGAGGTGCGGGTAGGCCGCGTGCAGGGCGTCCACGGACTGCGCGGTGTTGTAGTTGAGGCCGAGTCCGTCCAGCTTGGCCAGCATGAGATCGGCTGCGGAGCCCTTGGCGGGCAGCCGCCGGTATTTGTCGGAGCCGATGACGAGCGGGCGGGTGCCGTCGGCGGCCCGGACCGCCCCGATGATGCGGTCCGCCATGGCGAGTCCGGCGGTGGTGGTGGAGTCGGGGATCTCGTTGCCGATGGACCACAGCACCACGGCGGGCGAGTTGCGGGCCGCGAGGACCATCTCGGTGGCGTCCTTCTCGCACCACTCGTCGAAGAACCGGCCGTAGTCGTAGCGTGTCTTGCCGGTGCGCCAGCAGTCGAACGCCTCCACCATCATCACGATGCCCAGTTCCTCGCAGACCTCGATCATCTGCGGCGAGGGCGGGTTGTGGGAGGTGCGGAAGGCGTTGACGCCCATCGACTTCATGAGGGTCATCTGGCGGCGTACGGCGTCGGTGCTGACCGCGGCGCCCAGCGCGCCGAGGTCGTGGTGCAGGTCGACGCCCTTGATCTTGGCGTGGACGCCGTTGAGGTGGAAGCCCTCGTCCGGGTCGAAGCGGAAGGTGCGGATGCCGAAGGGGGTGCGGTAGGTGTCGGTCCGCTCGCCCGCGACCCGCAGTTCGGTCTCCAGGGTGTAGCGGCGCGGGGTGGCGAAGTCCCACAACTTCGGTTCTGGGACGGTGAGTTCATGGGTCTCGGTGACCGCCCCGGCGACCGCGGCGGGAACGGCGACCGTGGTGGACGTACGGCCGACCGTCCGGCCGCCGGGCGCGACGATCCGCGAGACGACCTCGACGTCGGCGGCGGCGCCGGAGGCGTTGACCACCTGGGTGCGCACCCGCACGACGGCGCGCTCGGCGGCGACCTCCGGCGTGGTGACGTGGGTGCCCCAGCGGGCCACGTGCACGGGTTCGGTGACGACCAGGCGGGCCTCGCGGTAGATGCCGCTGCCCGAGTACCAGCGGCTGCTGGGCAACTGGTTCTGCACCTTGACCGCGAGGACGTTCTCGGTGGTGCCGTCGGTGTGCACGAGGTCGGTGAGGTCGAGGGCGAAGCCCGTGTAGCCGTACGGGTGACGGCCCGCCTCGGTGCCGTTGCAGTAGACGTACGCGTCCATGTAGACGCCGTCGAACTCCACCGAGATCCGCCGTCCGGCCAGGGCCGGGGGCAGGGTGAAGGCGAGGCGGTACCAGCCGAGGCCGCCGGGGAGGAAGCCGGTGCCCGCGGTGGTGCCGTGCTCGGTGGTGGGGGTCTGCTCGATGCTCCAGTCGTGGGGCACGACCACCTCGCGCCACCCCGAGTCGTCGTGGCCGGGCTCGGCGGCGTCGGCGTACGCGCCCGTCGGGTCGGTGAGGCCGCCCGGGTCGACCAGCGCGAAGCGCCAGCCGTCGCGCAGGGGGACCGTACGGCGGCCGGAGGGGCCCTGGGCCGCCGCGGCGGCCCAGGCCTGCGCGGTACCCGGCAGTGCTCCGGCGGCGGCCGGTGCGGCGGCGGTGGCGAGCAGGACCGATCTGCGCGTGACCGTCATGACAACTCTCCTTCATCAAAGCTCATCAAAGCCCAGAAGTACTCACAACTGATCGCGAACAAACAGAATCTGATGATGGGTCACCCCCGCGCGTCAAGGGTCCGTGCGGACTCCAGCTCGCACGGAGTCCCCTGCGCCGCACTTCAACGGCCGGACATCGCCGCGGCCGGAGCAGTTCGCGTACGGCATCCCGGAGCATTCCGCGTACGGCGTCACGGTCCCCACGGGAGCCGTACGCACTAGGCTGGAAGCTCAAGTGACCCACTTGTCACTGTGAGTGCGCGATGGAGTGGCGACGATGACCCCGGACTACCCGTTCGACGATGCCGCGACGGCACGGGCTGTCATCGCCGGTGACGGCACGGTGAGCTCATGGAACGCGGGAGCCCGGCGGCTGCTCGGCTGGGAGGCGGCCGAGGTCGTCGGACGGCCGGCCGCACGGCTGCTGGCCGACGGGGACAGCCAGCCGGCGCCCGTCTCGGCCGGGGGCCGCTGGTACGGCACGGTCACGCTGCGCCACCGCGACGGCCGCGCCCTGCCGGTGTGGCTGCTCGCCCACCACCGCGGGCCGCAGAACGGCGAGCCCGGTCACTGGCTCGTCGTCACCCCGCTGGAGGCCGCCGACCAGCCGGCCGCGGACACCGCGCTGTCCTTGGACGCGCTGGTCCAGGCCCCGTGCGCCGTCGCGATCTACGACGAGCGGCTGCGGCTGCGCCACGCCAACAAGGCCATGGCGGAGGTGCTGGGCCTGCCCGAGGAACGGCTCCGGGGCCTGCGGGTCTCCGAGATCGGCGGCAGACCCCACAGCGTGGAGCTGGAGGCGCAGCTGCTGCAGGTCCTCGTCTCGGGCCGCCCGCTGGACAGCAGGTCGTTCCTGCGCACCGGCGGGGAGAGCCGGACGCGCGCCTGGCTGGCCCGGATGGCGCCGGTCACCGACGCCGAGGGCCGGGTGCGGGGCGTGTGCCTGGCCGTCCACGACCTCACCGAGAGCCACCTCGCCCGCGAACGGCTGCAACTCGTCAACGAGGCGAGCATGCGGATCGGCACCACCCTCGACGTCACCCGGACCGCGCAGGAGCTGACGGAGGTCTGTGTGCCGGCCCTCGCCGATTTCGTCAGCGTGGACCTGCTGGATCCGCACGATCCGGGCGGCGAGCCGCCGGGGCCGTTCACCGCCCCGGCCGAACTGCGCCGGGCCGCCCACCGGTCGCTGCACCCGGGCAGTCCCGAAGCCCTGGTCAAGCCGGGGGACACCCAGGCCTACCCGGCCGGATCGCCCCAGGCCGACGCGCTCGTGGCGGGCCGCACGATCGCCGCGACGGTCGCGGGCGGCTCGCTGGACCAGTGGCTGGCCTGGGACGGCGCCCGCGACGGACGGGTCACCGAGCTCGGCGTCCACTCCACCATGGCCGTGCCGATCCAGGCCCGTGGCACCACGCTCGGCGTGGCGGTCCTCACCCGGTTCCGGCGGCCGGACCCCTTCACCTCCGACGACGTGATGCTGGCGGAGGAGGTGACCGCGCGGGCCGCGGTGTGCATCGACAACGCCCGCAGGTACTCCCGCGAACGCGAGACGGCCCTCGCGCTGCAACGCAGTCTGCTGCCCCGCACCCTGCCGCGCACGGCGGCCGTGACGGCCTCCTCCCGCTACCTTCCGGCGGCCCGGGCCGGGGTGGGCGGCGACTGGTTCGACGTGATCCAGCTGTCCGGGATGCGGGTCGCGCTGGTCGTCGGCGACGTGGTGGGCCACGGCATCCAGGCCTCGGCCACCATGGGCCGGCTGCGTACCGCGGTACGCACCCTGGCGGACATCGACCTGGCCCCCGACGAGCTGCTCACCCACCTCGACGACCTGGTGCTGCGGCTGTCCGCGGACTCCGGCGGCGAAGGCCGCCCCGGCGAGGTCGGCGCCACCTGCCTCTACGCGGTGTACGACCCGGTCTCCCGGCGCTGCACGCTCGCCCGCGCCGGACACCCGCCGCCGGTGATCCTGCCGCCGGGCGGGACGCCGCAGCGGGTCGACCTGCCCAGCGGTCCGCCGCTCGGCCTGGGCGGGCTGCCCTTCGAGTCGACCGAGCTGTACCTGCCCGAGGGCAGCGTCCTGGCCTTCTACACGGACGGGCTGATCGAGTCCCGCGAGCTCGACATGGAGGCCGGGCACGGGCTGCTGGTCGAGGCGCTGGCGGCGCACACGGGCTCCCTGGACGAGACCTGCGACCGGATCCTGGGCACGCTGCTGCCCCCGGGCGGGGCCTCCGACGACGTGGCCCTGCTGCTGGCCCGCACCCAGGGACTGTCCGCCTCCCAGGTCGCGAGCTGGGACATCCCGGCCGATCCCGCGCTCGTCGCCCGGATCCGCAAGCAGGTCGTCGAGCAGCTGGCGCTGTGGGGGCTGAGCGAGGCCGCGTTCACCGCGGAGCTGGTGGTCAGCGAGCTGGTCACCAACGCCATCCGGTACGGCGCCCGTCCGATCGGGCTGCGGCTGATCCACGATGCGGCCACACTGATCTGCGAGGTCTCCGACACCAGCCACACGGCCCCGCACCTGCGCCGCGCGAAGACGTGGGACGAGGGCGGCCGGGGCCTGCTGCTGGTCGCCCAGCTCACCCAGCGCTGGGGCAGCCGGCACACCACCGACGGCAAGACGATCTGGGCGGAGCTGGCGCTGTTCGAGGAGGGCTGAGTTCCGGCCGAAACGGGCGGACCCCGGCCGGCGACCGCGTCGGACCGCCGAGAGAGGGCACCCGATGTACATGTCACAGTCGAAGAGCCTCTCCACCGCGCTGCTGTGCGCGTTCGCGCTGCTGGGGCCGGCGACAGCCTGCTCCGCCGCGGACGGCACACCGGCCGCGTCCCGGCCCGCCGCCGACAGCAGCGGCACCGCGCCGGGCACGACGAGTACGGCGACGCGTACCGCCACCGGTACGGCGCCGGGGGCGGCCCCCGGCGCGACCGGTGGCCACACGCCGGGTGCCGCGGCCGGCACGCGCTGTCACACCTCGCAGCTGCGTGCCTCGGTCGGTCGCAACAACCCGGGGGCCGGGCAGGAGAACTTCCCGCTCGTCCTCACCAACAGCTCCTCACGCACCTGCACCCTGTACGGCTTCCCGGGCGCCGCGTTCCTGGACGGCGCGGGCCGGCAGGTCGGACCGGACCCGAAGCGCACGTCCGGCCAGGCGCCCACGACCGTCGAGCTGGCCCCGGGACAGAGCGCCTGGGCCGGGCTGACGTTCTCCAACCCGGAGATCAGCGAGGCGAGCACGGCGATCCCGGACTGGCTGCTCATCACTCCGCCGGACGAGCAGGATCCGCTCAAGGTGCACTGGACGGCCGGGAAGGTCCCGGTGGCCGGCAACGCGTCGTCGGTGTTCCTGACCGTGTTCAGCGCCGGCCGCGGCGCCTGAGGACCGCTCCACGGGCCGCCCGGGCCGGTCAGCGGCGGCCGCCGCCGTTCCGGCCGTAGCCGCCCCCGCCGTTGCCGTAACCGCCGCCGTAGCCGCCCCCGCCGTACGGGCCGTCCCCCGCGCAGGCGTACGGGTAGTACGTGCACAGGTCCTCGTCCGTGGCCGAGGCGGTCGGTGCCGGCGTCGGGGTCGCCGACGCCGTCGGGCGGGCCGTGGTGGGCTTCGGGGCGACGGTCTTCTTCGGGACCGTGCCCGCGCCGGCCGTGGGCGAGGGCGAGGTGTCGGCGTCCCAGTTGACGGCCTGCATCTGCGGCCCGGTCTCGGAGGTGTCGATCACCCAGCGCTGGACCGAGGTGTCGGTGCGGTTCTTCAGCACCAGGGCACCGGATCCGTCGGCGGCGGCGGGGCTGAGGGCCAGGTTCTGGTCCGAGCGGGGCACCAGGGTGCCCTGGAGGGTGAAGTCGTAACGGACGTTCCTGCCTCCCGGCTCGGACTCGGCGGCGCACGGCTCCAGCCGCACCGAGTAGCCGAGGCGGGAGTCCAGGCACAGGCCGCGGATCGCGGCGCTGCGCAGCAGGCCGTCGGTCTCGTACGTCCACTGCTCGCCCGGCGCGGCCGAGCAGGTGGCGAGCACCGCCTCGGCGCCTTCGACCGGCTTGCCGGAGACGGCGACGCACAGTCCGGAGGCCAGGTTGTGCAGCCGGCCGCGCAGGGTGCCCTGCTGCTCAGTCCCACTGCTGACCCACGAGGGGTGGGAGGTCGCCGTGCTGTTCGTACCGGTGCCGGTGGCCTCGGTGCCGCCGGCGGTTCGCTCCGGCCGGTGCTCGGAGCCCAGGGCGGACCACAGGACCAGGGGCAGCACGACCAGACCGCTGACCGTGAGGACGGCGGCGGCGAGGTTGCGGCGGCGGGCGGCCCTGGCCCGCTGGGCGGAGCGGCGCGCGCCCCGGGACCGGACGGCCTCGCCGGGCTCGGACCCGTGCTCCGCGGCGGTGAACGACTCCCCCGCGACGCCGGTGGCCGTGCCGGGCCCGGCCGTACCGGCTCCCGGCACGGGGCGCCGCTCCCGGGCCGCGCCGGCCGCGGCCTCCACGGGACCGGTCAGCCGGGACGCCACATAGTCGGCGGCCCCCCAGCCGAGCACGCCCTCGGCCAGGGCGAGACCGAACCCCGTGTTGAACACGGCCAGTTGGTCGGCCGTGTCACGGCAGTGCCGACAGCCGTCCAGGTGCCGGCGCAGATCGGGGTCGACGTCGGCGCCGCCGCGCCGGTAGGTGACGTCCAGCAGCCGGAGGTACTGACGGCACTCCTGCCGGGGCGCGAGCTCCTGGTGGAGCTGGAGGCACTCCTCGCGTATCCGGTCGCGGCCCCGGCGCAGCGCGACCCGCGCGCCCTCCTCGTCCAGGCCGATCAGCGCGGCGGGCACGGACAGCGGCTCGGCCTCGACCTCGACGTGCCACAGCAGACAGCGGGCGGCCTGGGGCAGCCGCTGGAACGCGCTGGACAGCAGGCGCCGGTTCGCCGGTGGCAGCAGCCGGGCGGCCGCCCGGTCGCCGTCCTCGGCCGCGGAGCGCAGTGCGGGGTGGAGCAGATCGCGCCGGTCGTCGGTGTCCCATTCGGCCGCTATCCGGCGCACGGTGACGAGCAGCCGGGGCCGCCAGGCCGCGGTCGGCCCCTCGTGGCGCATGGACTCGCCGAACAGCCGGGTGAACGCGGCGGTGGTCAGCATGCCCGCGGCGCGCGGGCCGTCGGTGCACAGCCGGGCATAGGCGAAGGCCGCTTCCCAGTGACGGTCCAGCAACTCGCCGACGGGATGCAGCGCGGGTGACGCCCCCGTCCACTGCTTCAGCTCCGCGCTCAGCTGAGCGTCGGTCGCCCCGGATCGGAGCTCGGGTTCCGGGGAATTCGTCGGGCCTGCCTCATTCACGGCTGCATTCCTCCCAATGACCTGCGGCATAAGTCCGTACCAAGAGTCACGGGACTCCGTCGACAGGATGAAGGGAGCCCCGATTGCACAGCGTTCGGCATCTCGGACGTCCGCCGGTGGCAGCTCTTTCGAAGCGTGGGGGGTGGACGGGAGTGGCCTTGTGCGCGCGGCAGGTAATTCCTTGACCGCACGCGGACAACGCACACCTTTGCACAGGCCGGGGAGACGGAACAAGTGATCCCGGAGTTTTCCGTATTCGGCTTCCTCCAACGGTAATTGACAAAACGTCAATCGACATCACGGGACGGTTTCCCGTCCTTGTGCGAGGAGGAATTTCGGTAAGCATTCACCGGCCGATACGCACCTTTACGGGATGTCGCGGGGTTCGCGGAAGGCCCCGCCGACCGCGAGGCGTCCGTGCGGTACCC
>NZ_JBEOWS010000213.1:0-16884 GCF_040296125.1 Streptomyces sp. NPDC002265
GGCACTTGCAACCTGGTGGGAGATCACCAAGCGGCGTCGGCACGAGTGATCATGGCCTCGGTCGATAGGTCACCCTCCCGACCCACCACTCTCCCTGACGGCGCGCGCCGCATCCCCGCCGACGCCGTACGGGACTTCGTCCTCGGCCAGATCGAGGAGGCCGCCTGATGGCCAGCCAGCGCAAGCGCAACCCCAACGGGGCGGGCACGATCACCAAGCGCAAGGACGGTCGGTTTCAGTGCGCGGTCTATGTCCTCCAGCCGGACGGCACCCGGGCCCGCAAGTTCGCCTACGGCAAGACCTGGGCCGAGTGCGACGCCAAGCGGCGCGAGCTGCTCGCCAAGGTCGACCAGGGTGTGCCCGTGCCCACCCGGTCGGCCAAGCTCTCCGAGTGGCTGCCGTACTGGCTGGAGAACGTGATCAAGCCTCGACTGAAGCTCAGCACGTACGACAAGTACGAGGCCCACGTCCGGCTCTACCTCGTGCCGCTGCTCGGCTCGAAGCGGCTCGAATCCTTCGGCGTCGCGGACGTCCGTCGCTTCCTCATTCGGATGGAGAAGGAGACCACCGCGGCAACGGCCAAGGAGTCCCACCGAGTGCTGCGTTCCGCTCTGTCCTCGGCCTGCCGCGAGGAGCTAATCGCGCGCAACGTCGCCAAACTCGTCGAGCCGCCCCGTACGGACAACCGTGAGCTGAAGCCCTGGACGCTGGACGAGACGCTGGACTTCCTCGCGGCCTCTCGACGAGATCCGCTCTACGCGGCCTTCGTGCTCGCCATCGCTATGGGGCTCCGTCGGGGCGAGATCATCGGCCTCCGTTGGTCGGATCTCGACCTGGACAACCGGGTCCTTTACGTCCGCCAGCAGTCTCAGCGCCGTCGCGGTGTCCTCTACGACGACGATCCCAAGAGCCGTCGTCGCAGGGTCGTCCCGTTGCCCGCGCTCTGCATCGCTCCGCTGCGCTGGCACCGGATGCGGCAGTCGGCCGCCCGCGCCAAGGCGGGGGAGCAGTGGCACGAGTCGGGCTACGTCTTCACCACCCGCACCGGCCGTCAGGTCGAGCCGCGGAACGTCTACCGCTCCTTCACCCGTGTCGCCGAGTCCGCCGGCCTTCGCGTGATCCGGCTGCATGACGCTCGGCACGGCACCGCCACCCTGCTTACGGCGGCCGGAGTCGCGCCCCGCGTCGTGATGGAGATCCTCGGGCACTCGCAGATCAGCATCACCATGGACGTGTACACGCATGTCGTGCAGGACACCCAGCGCGAGGCCATGAGCCACATGGACCGGCTGCTCAGGAAGCGGCCCGGTCGTCAGTGACCGTGCTCGTTGATGTCAGAAGTGGATGTCAAAGGCCACCTAGGAACGTTCCTAGGTGGCCTTTTCCCTTGTGCCCCCGGCAGGATTCGAACCTGCGACACCCGCTTTAGGAGAGCGGTGCTCTATCCCCTGAGCTACGAAGGCGTGATCGTGGCCGTGCAGGGCCACAGGCGTCAGCGTACCGGATCTGTTGGGTGCGGGTGTGGGGTCAGGCCACGGGGATGCGGGTGAAGTGGCCTGCCACGTGGAGGTCGGCCTCGATGCGGTGGGCCGTCGCGGTCAGTTCGGGCAGGAGATCGTGCAGGCACTGGTCCACCGTGCGGCGGGCCACGTGTGTCGCCGTGTTGAGGGCGGCGACGACCCGGCCGGCCCGGTCGCGGACCGGGACCGCGAGCGAGCGCAGGCCCTCCTCCAGTTCCTCGTCGACCAGGGCGTAGCCCTGCGCGCGGGTCTCGGCCAGGGTGCGGGCGACGAGCGCCGGGTCGGTGACCGTCCGGGGGGTGAGGAGGCGCAGGGCGTCCGGGGCGCGCTCCGGCTCCGGCACGTCCGCCAGCAGGACGCGGCCCGTCGACGTCGCGTACGCGGGCAGCCGCGTCCCCACCGTGATGTCCACGCTCATGACATGGCTGGTGGCCACCCGGGCCGTGTACTGGATCTCCGTGCCGGTGGCGGTCAGCACCGCCAGGGACGTCGACTCGTGGACGCGGTGGGCCAGTTCGGCCATGTGCGGCCGGGCGATGCGGGGGAGCGACGTACGCGACAGGGGCGGGAAGCCGAGCGACAGGACCCGGGGGGTGAGGGCGAAGGTGCGGTCGGTGTTCGCCGTCACCAGGCCCAGGTGTTCGTAGGTGATCAGCGCCCGCCGGGCCGTGGCCCGCGCCAGGCCCGTCACCTTCGCCACCTCCGTCAGCGTCAGGCGGGCGCGGCCCTCGCCGAAGGCGGTCAGTACGGTCAGGCCGCGGGCCAGCGACTCGACGAAGTCCCGGCCCAGTTCCTGTTTCGACGCGCCCGTCCAGGTCGCCAGGCCCGCCGGGGCCGGTCCGGGCGCCGGTGCGGGCGCGGTGCGCAGGTCGTCCTCCATCTCCGCCACCGCCGTGCGCAGCCGGGGCAGGAGCCTGTCGCGCAGGTCCGTCGCGGTGTGCCGGCTGGTGTGGCTGACCACGCTCGCCGCGCAGGCGATCCTTCCGGTGCGCGGGTCGCGTACCGGGAGGGAGACCGCCACCAGGCCCGGTTCGATCAGCTGGTCGTCCAGGGCCCAGCCGTCCGCACGGGCTTGTCCGACGCGCTGTTCGAAGTCGTCCGGGGCGGTGGGCGAGCGCGGCGGTACGGCCGGGAAGGCACGGTCCTCCGGGTCCGCCGCCCGGCGTTCGTGCCGGCGCCGCCGGTCCGCCGCGTCCCACTCCGTGGCGAACAGCGCGCCCGGCGCGGTGCGTTCGGCCGGGAGGAGGTCGCCGATGCGGAAGCTCAGGGACATCGCGCGGCGGCGGGTGGCCTGGTGGATGAAGCGGATGCCGTCGTGGTCGGCCACCGCCAGGGAGACGGACTCGTCCAGCTCGTCGGCCAGCCGGTCGGCGCGGGCGTCGAGCAGGGCGGGCAGCCGCAGTGCCGCCAGGTAGGCGTTGCCCAGTTCCATCACCCGGGGGGCGAGGACCACGTCGCGTCCGTCGAGGCGGACGTAGCCCATGCGGGCCAGAGTGGCCGTGATCCGGTCGACCGTGGAGCGGGCGAGGCCGGTTGCGCGTTCCAGGTCGCTCGGGCTGAGCGTCCCGCCCGCCTCCGTCAGCCGCCGCAGCACCGCGACGCCCCGCAGCAACGGGGTCACGGCCTCGGCGGGTACGGCGGTGTCGGCGGCCGGGTCGGCGCCGTTACGGGGGACGGCTTCGGTGCCGGTGGCCCCGTGGGCCTCGGTCCTGGGGTTCGCGGGCATCGGTTCTCCGGTACGGCGTTCGCGGCAGGCCCACCGTAGCCCCGGTCCGGTTCGATGCGGTCGAGTGACGGCCGGGCGGGCCCGGGACACCTGCCGGGCCGTCGTGGGCGGTGCGGGCGTCGTGCTGCGGCGGCCGGGGCGGCGCGGTGTGTACTCCGAGTACTCCGCGCGTACTCCTAGTACTCCGAGTATGGGTCCTACTGCCGTGTCACCCGGATCCGGTAGTGCCCCGCCAGGTCCGCCGACGCGATCGCGATCTGGATGCCGTGCTTGGGGTCCTTGAAGACCTCGCCGGGGACGAAGGGGGCGTCGGAGAGTTCGGCCTGGACGTTCGGGCTGCGGGTGCAGCCGCCGGAGTCGCGCCGGGAGTCGGACACCGTGACCGGCCCCATGCCGGTGTCGACCGACGCGTCGATCTTGTAGATCAGTACGCCCGGGCGGCAGACCGCCTCGTCGTTGCCCTCGTGGGTGCGCAGTTCGACGGCGTAGCCGCTTCGTCGGTCGAGGGGGACGAAGACGAGTTTCGGGCCGCCCGCGCGCGCCAGCGGTGTCAGCTCGTACTCGTTCGTGCCGTGGTGCGTCGCGCAGCTGACCTGGGAGACGTCCAGCCAGCCCAGCTTCCACTTGTGCCAGCCGAGCAGGTCGTTGTCGGCCCCCCAGTCCTCGCTCATGATGTCCCAGTGGCCGACCGCGCCCCCGCCCTCCTGGGTGTAGAGGTCGGGCAGGCCGAAGACGTGGCCGTTCTCGTGGGGCAGGACGCGGTACCCGGTGCGGTCGTAGGAGCCGGAGCCGTCGTCCTGGCGGGAGTAGACGAAGGAGGCGTTGGCGACCGGGACGCCGTCCGCGACCGGCGCGTCCTTGTTGCCGGCGAAGGTCACCGACAGGACGGTGTCCAGGGCGGAGGGGCCGGCGTTGGGGGTCACCAGTACGTTCAGCAGGTCGTACGAGCGGAAGTCGACGTGCGGGTCGGCGCTCGACACTATGTCCTGGACCAGGTCGCGGTAGCCGGGGTCGAACGGCGCGCCGCGCTCTATCCCGTACGCCTTGAACGACTTGGGCATGCGCAGCCAGTGGGTGATCGGTGTCTCGGGACGGTAGTCGAGGCGGCCGTAGGAGCTGGTGCGGAACCACTTCTGGGTCTGCGGGAAGAACTCGTGGAAGCGGTCCATCGCGCGGCCCTGGCCCGGCGCGTCGGAGAAGTCGACCATCAGGGTCAGGGCGTGGACGGTGCCGGTGGAGCGGGAGTAGCCGCTGATGGTCGGGACGCCCTCCGACATCTGGATGGACCTGTCCCCGCTGATCATGCACGGGCCGAGGGCGGCGGGGACGTGGGCCAGGGATATCGGGCCCGCCCCGGCCGGCGTGGAGGGGACGAGATGGCCGGTGCCCGCCGTGCTGAGCGCGAAGGTCAGGGCGGTCACGGACGCTAGAGCAGCCACCCGGTGCGGGCGTATCCGACGGCGGGGCGGCTGCGGCTGCATGCGTGTGCCCTTCGCTCCAGGCAGCCGCCGGAACCAGGCTGCACCCTTGCGATCACCCTGATTCGGTGGACCGACACGCGCGCGCTGGAGGGGCCGATCGTGGGTTTCTCGCCGGTAGGCGCACCTGTGGGCTGTGTCGGCGGCCACATGGGGTGCGGGTGACGGGTGCGGGTGCGGAGCGATCGGAGGGTGCGTGACTCAGGTCACATGAAAACTCTTCGGCGGCGGGAAATATCCGGGGACCGTCTCCCCGTTTAGACCTGTGTTCGCGCGAAACGGGGAGACCTTCCCCGGATCGCAGTCACCTTCGACCGATGGAGCATGCCGTGCAGACCGCGATCCCCGTGCAGCGCAAGCACACCCGGCCCCGCGCCGACGCGCTGCGCAACCGGGAGCGGATCGTCGCGGCGGCCCGGGAGATGTTCGTGGAGTTCGGGCCGGACGTGCCGCTCGACGACATCGCCCGCCGCGCCGGGCTCGGCAATGCCACGCTGTACCGGAACTTCCCCGATCGGGACGCCCTCGTCCGCGAGGTCGTCTGCTCGGTGATGGACCGTACGGTACGGGCCGGTGAGATCGCGCTCGCCGAGACCGGCGACGCGTTCGCGGCGCTGGAGCGCTTCGTGCACGCCGCCGCCGACGAGCGGATCGGCGCGCTGTGCCCGATGTTCTCCAGCACGTTCGACGAGCACCACCCCGACCTGGAGGCCGCGCGGCAGCGTGCCGAGGGGGTCATCGGGGAGGTCATGGACCGGGCCAGGGTGGCCGGGCAGCTCCGTACCGACGTGGGCGTCGGCGATCTGATGGTCGCCGTGGCCCAGCTCAGCCGGCCTCCGGCCGGTACGGGATGCCTCAACGTGGACCGCTTCGTCCACCGCCATCTGCAAATGTTCCTGGACGGTCTGCGGGCCCCGGCCCGCTCCGTCCTGCCGGGCGCCGCCGTGACTCTGGAGGATCTGCGCCAAGCCTGAGCCGGCTGCACCGGCAGCGACACCGATGCCACAGCGACACCGATGCCATAGCGACAGCGATGCCCATAGCGACACCGATGCCATAGCGACAGCGGGACAGCGGCGACGATGCCGACACCTCGCGTACCCCGCCGGTCCGTGGTCCGTTGACCTGAAGACCGGACCGTAGCCCCGTAGACCGTTGATCTGAAGACCGTCTGACGCAGCAGTGCAGACAGTCCGTCCCTTTTCCTTGCCTTTTTCCATCACGAAGTCCCGAAGTGGGTACCCCCATGTCTGAAACAGCCCGGCGCGTCGCAGACGCGACCGACGCACACGCCAACCGCTGGAAAGCGCTGGCCTTCATCGCGCTCGCCCAGCTGATGGTCGTCCTCGACGCGACCATCGTGAACATCGCGCTGCCCTCCGCCCAGCAGGACCTGGGCATCTCCGACGGCAACCGCCAGTGGGTCATCACCGCCTACGCACTGGCCTTCGGCGGTCTGCTGCTCTTCGGCGGCCGGATCGCCGACATCTGGGGCCGCAAGCGCACCTTCGTCACCGGCCTGATCGGCTTCGCCACCGCGTCCGCCCTCGGCGGTGCCGCGCAGAGCGAGGGCATGCTGCTCGGCGCCCGCGCCCTCCAGGGTGCCTTCGGCGCGCTGCTCGCGCCCGCCGCGCTCTCCCTGCTCGCGGTGATGTTCACCGACGCCAAGGAGCGTGCCAAGGCGTTCGGCATCTACGGTGCCATCGCCGGTGGTGGCGGCGCCGTCGGCCTGATCCTGGGCGGCTTCCTCACCGAATACCTGGACTGGCGCTGGACGTTCTTTGTGAACATCCCGTTCGCGGTGGTCGCCGCCGCGGGCGCGTACTTCGTCATCCGTGAGCCGGCCGGCGGCCGCAACCGCTCGCCGCTCGACATCCCGGGCGTCCTGCTGTCCACCCTGGGCCTGGTCTCCCTCGTCTACGGCTTCACCCGCGCCGAGTCCGACGGCTGGAGCAGCTCCATGACGATCGGTCTGTTCGTCGCCGCGGCCGTGCTGCTCGCGTCCTTCGTGTTCGTGGAGTCCAAGGTCAAGGCCCCGCTGCTGCCCCTGCGCGTGGTCACCGACCGCAACCGCGGCGGCGTCTACCTCTCGCTCGGCCTCGCGGTCATCGCGATGTTCGGCCTGTTCCTCTTCCTGACCTACTACCTCCAGGTCGTGAAGGGCTTCTCGCCGGTCAAGACCGGCTTCGCCTTCCTGCCGATGATCGTGGGCATGATCACGGGCTCCACCCAGATCGGCGCCCGCCTGATGACCCGGGTCCCGCCGCGGCTGCTCATGGGCCCCGGCTTCCTGACCGCCGCGCTCGGCATGCTGATCCTGACCCAGATGGAGATCGGCTCCTCGTACGCGGGCCTGCTCCTGCCGGCCCAGCTGCTCCTCGGTCTCGGCATGGGTACGGCGTTCATGCCGGCCATGTCCCTGGCCACCCAGGGCGTCGAGGCGCGGGACGCCGGTGTCGCCTCCGCGATGGTCAACACCTCGCAGCAGGTGGGCGGTGCGATCGGCACGGCCCTGCTGAACACGATCGCCGCCTCGGCGACCACGTCCTACATCAAGGACCACATCGCCTCCGCCGGGTCCAAGCCGCAGCAGCAGCTGGTCCAGCTGGAGGGCATGGTGCACGGCTACACCAGCGCCATCTGGTTCGCCGTCGGCATCCTGGTGGTCTCCGCGGCCATCGCCTTCACCCTGGTCAACGCCGGCCGTCCCGGCTCCACCGTGGTGAGCGGCAGCGGTGCGGGTGCCGAGGACGAGGTGCCGGTTCCGGTGATCGCCCACTGACGGCGCCCGACCCGTCGTACCTCTTCGGGCCCCGCGTGCGGACGAGGAAGGGGACGTCTCGTCCGCACGCCCGCGGGCCCGCCCCGGCGGTGTGAGCCGGGCGCCGCGCGAGCCTTCGGAGCCGGCCGCTCAGCGCTGCCAGGGCAGGTCCGCACCTGCTTCGTTCGGCTGGAGTCCCTCGGCGACGATCTTCATGATCTCGCCGAGGGACTTCTGCTGTTCCGGGCTCAGCCGGTCGAACAGCGCCTGCCGTACGGCCGTCACATGGCCCGGCGCGGTGCGCCGCAGCACCTCCAGTCCCGCGTCCGTGAGCACCGCGAACTGGCCCCGCTTGTCGGAGGGGCAGTCCTCGCGCCGGACCCAGCCGCTCTTCTCCAGGCGGGCGATCGCGTGGGAGAGGCGGGAGCGGGTGATCTTCGCCTTCTTGGCCAGCTCGGTCATCCGCAGTCGGCGCCCCGGCGCCTCGGCGAGCGTGACGACCAGCCCGTAGTAGATGTGCGGCATGCCCGCGTCACGCTGGAGCTGGCGGTCGAGGTGGTCCTCCAGCAGCGTGGTGGCGTGCAGATAGGACCGCCAGACGCGCTGCTCCTCGGGAGTGAGCCACTGGGGCTCGTCGGCGCGTGCGGAGGGGGCGGGGGGCGCCGCGGATGCCGTGTTCATGTACTCCACTGTACGAGGGTTGTCCTTGAAATTTAAACAAAGCGGGGTTAGTCTGGGCGACAGATAGCTTTAGAGTTCAAGTATCGGAGGAGTCGTCGCCATGTCCGCCGCCGCCCAGGAGCGCATGCCCGCCCTCTACCTCAGCCACGGCGCCCCGCCGCTCGCGGACGACCCGGTCTGGCCCGGCCAGCTCGCCGCCTGGTCCGCCGACCTGCCGCGGCCCAAGGCGATCCTCATGGTCTCCGCCCACTGGGAGGAGGCCCCGCTGGCTCTCGGCGCGACCCGGACCGTGCCGCTCGTCTACGACTTCTGGGGCTTCCCGGAGCACTACTACCAGGTGACGTACGAGGCACCCGGCGCCCCCGGGCTCGCCGAGTCGGTCCGCAAGCTGCTGCGCGCCCCCGGCACCCCCGTGCAGGACATCCCGGACCGGGGTCTCGACCACGGCGCCTACGTCCCGCTGGTGGAGATGTTCCCGGACGCCGACATCCCGGTCCTCCAGGTCTCCCTGCCGACCCTCGACCCGGCGCGGCTGATGGAGATCGGCCGCAGGCTCGCCCCGCTGCGCGACGAGGGCGTGCTGATCGTCGGCTCCGGCTTCTTCACCCACAACCTCGCCGCGCTGCGGCACACCGGCCCGGGGGTGCCCACCTGGTCGTCCGAGTTCGACGACTGGGGCCGGCGGGCGCTGGAGGCGCGGGACTGGGACGCCCTGCTGGACTTCCTCCACAAGGCCCCGGCGGGCCGTTACGCCCACCCGCGCACCGAGCACTTCGCCCCGCTGTTCGTGACCATGGGCGCGGCGGAGGTGGCCGGCGAGCTGGACGACCAGCGGTCCGTGATCGACGGGTTCTGGCTGGGCATGGCGAAGCGGTCGGTGCAGTTCGGCTGAACCTGTGCGGTGCGAGTCCGGCCGCACCCGTGCGGTCGGAGGTCCTCCGGGCGGTGCGGTCGGAGGACCTTCGGACGGTGGGGGCCGGAGGCGGCGCAATCCGGAATCTCCTGTGAGATCCCTTTCGGGGCCGTCTCCGTGGCAACCATCGGGCGGTGTGGACCGTCTTCAGGGTGGGAGGGCAGCCAAGGGCGGCGCTCTTCCGGAGTGAAGACAGCGGTATCGAACGTGATGGGCGTCTCGCGTACAGGGTGGTCGCAGAGGGGCGCGAGGGCTTCGAGATCACTCTCGATTCCCGGCCTGACCTGGACTTCTGTGCGTTCCGACGGCATCGGTCCCCTTCGCGGTGGCACAGGGTACTGCATGATCAGAAAAATAGGGTGACGGGTTGGGAATTCTGTCCTGATTCCAGTCGTTGTTTCCATCGGATGCAGGGCACCCGAGCAGAGTCCGGAGAAAGCCGCGAGAGTCCCGGGCGCGGTGTCAGGCCTCCGAAGGACCATCCGCACCCACCATCGCAAGGGAGCACGCATGGCAACCCGTGCCGTCGCCCGTCGTAAGTCCGCCACCGGCGAGACGGCCGACGCGGCAAGCAGTGTTCGCACCCATGGCGGCGAGATCGCCGACCGCGACCTGGTCGGCATGTATCTCGACGAGATCGCGCGCACACCGCTGCTCGACGCAGCCAAGGAAGTCGACCTGTCCCAGACCATTGAAGCGGGTGTGTTCGCGCGGCAGGTCCTCGACGGTGAGGCGGAGTCCGACACGGACGCCACCCGTGAGGAGCTGGAGGCGCTGGACGCCGCCGGGGAACGGGCCAAGGACGTCTTCATCCGTTCCAACCTCCGGCTGGTCGTCGCCGTCGCGCGCCGTTACCCGCGCAGCGGACTGCCCCTGCTCGACCTGATCCAGGAAGGCAACGCCGGTCTGGTGCGCGCGGTCGAGAAGTTCGACTACCGCAAGGGCTTCAAGTTCTCGACGTACGCGACCTGGTGGATCCGTCAGGCGATCACGCGCTCGATAGCGGACCAGTCCCGCACCATCCGGCTCCCCGTCCACCTGGTGGAGGAGCTGGGCCGGATCCGGCGTGTGCAGCGCGAGTTCAACCGCGAGAACGGCCGCGAGCCGGAGCCCGCGGAGATCGCCGCCGAGCTCGGCTCGACGCCGGAGCGTGTCATCGACGTGCTCGACTGGGCCCGTGACCCGGTCTCGCTGAACATGTCGGTCGACGACGACGGCGACACCCAGTTCGGCGATCTCCTGGAGGACACCTCGGCGGTGTCGCCGGAGCAGTCCGTCCTCACGCTGCTGCGCAGCGAGGAGCTGGACGGCCTGATCGGCCGTCTCGACCAGCGCACGGCCTCCATCATCAAGATGCGTTACGGCATCGAGGACGGGCGCGAGCGCACGCTCACCGAGGTCGGCAAGGAGCACGGCCTGACGCGCGAACGCATCCGCCAGATCGAGAAGCACGCGCTCCTCGAACTGAAGAAGCTGGCGCGCGACACCGGGTTCGACGCGGCGGCGTGACGCGGTGCGGGCCTTCGCCTGTCGGCGTACGCACCGCCCGGCGCATGCCGGGGTGTTCACCAGATGTGGGCGCCCAGGTCCATGCGCTGGGGTCGTACGCCGGGTGGCGAAAGCCCGCGCAAACATGGCGACGTATCGCCGCTTCAACGCGCAGGGCCCCGGGAACAAGACTCCCGGGCACGGGAGTTCGGGCCCCGCGGGGCGGCCTGGGGGTCCGTCCTCGCGCCGATGAGCCATGTCCCGACGCAATCCCCCCCGGCGCCGGGACTTTCCCAGAGTCGGGCTTCGGCGCCCATCCCCCCGGGTGCCGGAGCCCGGCTCGTCCCCTCCGAGGGAAACGGCCGGACGCTTCCGGCAGGAAGCCGCCGGACGCGCGCCCGCTCAACGGCTTCCGGATGTGCGCACGCTGGAAAGGCGGGGCACCCCGTACCTGAACTCCGGGGTGGCCCGCCGAATGGCAGATTGTGCCACATGGGCATAGCCTGCCGAACGTGAGTACCACCCCTGCACCAGCTCCGCCCGCCTCCTCCTGTTCGTCCCCCTCCGCTCGTTCCGCTTCCGCCGGCTCCTCCACGGCTTCGTCCGCTCCCTCGCTGACCGAGCGGCGCAAGGCGGCGACGCGGATGGAGATCGCCCGTGCGGCGGCACGTCTCTTCGCGACACGCGGGCTGCGCGCCACCCGCGCCGAGGACATCGCCCAGGCCGCCGGGATCGCCCCGCGCACGTTCTACCGCTACTTCGCCACCAAGGAAGAGGCCGTCGCCCCCCTGTACACGGCGGGCGCGCGGCACTGGGCGGAAGCGGTACGCGAGGCCCCGGCCGGGCTGTCGCTGCCGCAGGCCCTCGAACACGCGGTGCGCGCGACGCTGACCCCCGGCGCCGGGGTGTCGGCGGTCTCCTGGGAGTGGGCCCGGACCCTGATCCGGCTGGCCGAGGACGGCCCGGCCCTGCGGAAGGTGTGGGCGGAGGTCTGCCACGACGCGGAGAGCGAGCTGACGGAGATCCTGGCGCGACGGCTGGCCCAGGGCGACGACATCGTTGCCATCCGGCTCACCGCGTCCCCGAGACTGCGCTTCGCCGCCGCCACCGCGAGTGCCGCGGTCCGTGTGGCGGTCGAGGTCTGGGCGGCGGGGAACGCGGCGCCGGCCTCGGCGGAGGGACCGGCGGCACTGGCGCTGGGCAACCTCACGGTGCTGCGCGGCTTCTCCTGGGACGACGTGCGCTAGGACGGGCGGTGGGGCGGGCGGTGGCTCACCCGCCCCCGGCCCGGACCAGGCGTCCGCCCAGCTCCCTCACGAACGCCGCCAGTTCCGCCGGTTCGCGGACCTCGAACTCGTATCCCAGGACCGCCAGCCGCATCGCCAGCCACTCCATCGGATCGCCGGTCGTGCCCCGCACCCGGCAGCCGCCCGCCTCCGTCGGCTCCGGCGGGGCGAACCAGGCCGGCAGCTTCGCCGCGACGGCCTCGGGCGGCGCGGCGAAGACGGCCTCGAAGGCGTACGTCTCCTGCCGCCGCCGGATCGACCGGCGCAGGTATTCCGCCGCGCTCCCGGTGGGCAGCTCCCGCGCGGCGAACCGCGCTCCCGTCGCGACCGGCTCGCTCACCCGGTCGACCCGGAACGTACGCCAGTCGGCACGGTCGAGGTCGTACGCGACCAGGTACCAGCGCCGTCCCGTCGACACCAGCCGGTAGGGCTCGGTGAGCCGCCGGGACCCGGTGCCGTCCGCGGCCCGGTAGGCGAACCGCAGCCGCTCGCCCCCGGCCACCGTCGAGGCGATGACGGTCAGCGTCTCGGGCGCGATGGTCGCACCGTCCCCGCTGGTCAGCGGAGTGGTCGCGGCCTGGAGGGTGGCCACCCGGTGGCGCAGCCGGGACGGCAGCACCTGCTCCAGCTTGGCCAGCGCCCGCACCGATGCCTCGTCGACGCCCTCCAGCGCGTGCCCGGCGCCCGCGCGCAGCCCCACCGCGATCGCCACCGCCTCCTCGTCGTCGAGCACGAGCGGCGGCATCGCCTTGCCCGCGACCAGCCGGTAGCCGCCGTCGGCGCCCTTGCTCGCCTGCACGGGATAGCCGAGTTCGCGCAGCCGGTCGATGTCGCGCCGGACCGTGCGCCGGGACACCCCGAGCCGGTCGGCGAGCTCGCCGCCGGGCCATTCGCGGGGCGTCTGGAGGAGGGAGAGGAGCTGGAGAAGCCGGGCCGGAGTGTCCGTCGTCATAAGTGCGAGGATGCCGTACAACTAGGACATGATCTGACCTAATACGGGCCTAGGTTGCGGGTATGACCTCCACCGAGACCCCACCCACCGCTCAGCCCGCGGGTGACCGGCGCCGCTGGTTCGCCCTCGCGATCGTGATGACCGCCGCGTTCATGGACCTTGTCGACGTCACCATCGTCAACATCGCCATCCCGTCCATCCAGAAGGACGCGGGCGCGACCTTCAGCCAGATCCAGTGGATCACCGCGGGCTACGCGCTGGCCTTCGCCGCCGGGCTCGTCACGGGCGGCCGCCTCGGCGACATCCACGGCCGCAAGCGGCTGTTCCTCGTCGGCATCGGCGGGTTCACGATCGCGTCCGCGCTGTGCGGCTTCGCCGCGAACCCGGAGATGCTGGTCGCCTCCCGGATCCTCCAGGGCGGCATGGCGGCGATGATGGTGCCGCAGGTCCTGTCCATCGTGCACGCCACCTTCCCGGCCCATGAGCGGGGCAAGGTGTTCGGGCTGTTCGGCGCGATCGTCGGACTGGGCGCGGTCTCCGGGCCGCTGCTCGGCGCGCTGCTGACGGAGTGGAACCTCTTCGGTCTCGAATGGCGCCCGATCTTCCTCATCAACCTGCCGGTCGGCATCGCGGGCCTGCTCCTCGGCCACCGCTTCATCACCGAGTCCAAGGCGCCCAGGGCCCTCAAGCTGGACCTGGTCGGCGTCGTACTGGTGACGCTGGGCCTGCTGATGCTGCTCTATCCGCTGACCCGCGGGCGTGAGCTGGGCTGGCCGGTGTGGGGATACGTCTCGATGGCGGGCTCGCTCGTCGTCTTCGGGGCGCTGGTGGCGTACGAGCGGCGCAAGTCCGCTAAGGACGGCTCCCCGCTGGTCGAGCTGTCGCTGTTCCGGGTGAAGAGCTTCGCGGCCGGCATCGCCGTGCAGACCGTGTTCGGTGTCGCGCTCGGCATCTTCTTCCTGGTCTGGACGCTGTACATGCAGATCGGGCTGGGCTGGAGGCCGCTGCGGGCGGGCCTGACCGGGGTGCCCTTCTCGATCGCGGTGTCGGTGGCGGCGGGCCTGTCGGTGCAGCAGCTGGTGCCGCGCTTCGGACGCAAGGTGCTCCAGGCGGGCGCGCTGCTGATGGGCGTGGGTGTGCTGATCTACATCGGCGAGTCCGAGCGGTACGGGCTCGGCATCGCCTCCTGGCAGATGGCGCTGCCGCTGGTCGTGATGGGGCTGGGCATGGGCCTGATCGTCGCGCCGCTGACGGACGCGGTGCTGTCGGAGGTGCCGCGCGAGCACTCGGGTTCGGCGTCCGGGCTCATCAACACCGTCCAGCAGATGGGCAACGCGCTGGGGCTCGGGCTGGTGTCGGTGGTCTTCTTCGGCGAGATCGGCGACCGGCTGACCGCGGACCAGGTGGGACCGGCGTTCGTGAACGCCTTCCAGCACGCGCTGGTCTGGGTGGCCGTGGTGATGGCCGTGATCTTCCTGCTGATGTTCGCTCTGCCGAAGCGGCCGGCGCAGCACGTGGAGGGCGCGCCGGAGCCGGACTCCGGCACGGCGGAGCAGGAGCGGGGGCCGGAGCCGGTGTCCGCGTCGGCACCCGCCTCGGAGCTGGTGTCCTGAGCCACCGGTCTCGATCCGGACCGGACGGCGGTGCCTGCGGGCGCCGCCGTCCCGGTTTTCCCGGCGCCGCCGTCCCCGGTTCCTCCGGGCGCCGCCGTTTCCGTCTCTCCGGCCCTACGGCGAGCCCCGCGGCGAGCGTCGCGGAAGCCCTGGAAGCTGACCTGGAAGCCCGCCCGGAAGCCCGTTTGCGTCCGACTGATGCCCGAACCTGTTTACTTTCCGGAAATCCGGACGTAGTGTCCCAGTGAAACCACAGATTCGGGCATCAGTCGGAGGCGAACGGACATGTACGCACCGGAGCGACAGCAGGAGATCCTGCGGCTCGCCCGTGACGGCGGCCGGGTGGACGTGCTGTCCCTCGCCGAGGAGTTCCAGGTCACCGCGGAAACGATCCGCCGCGATCTGAAGGCCCTCGACCGCGCGGGCCTGGTCCGCCGGGTCCACGGTGGCGCCATACCGGCCGGACGCCTCGACTTCGAGCCCGACCTGGCCGAGCGCGAGTCCACCTCGGCGGACGAGAAGGACCTCATCGCCAAGGCGGCCCTCACGGAACTGCCGGTCGAGGGAACGGTGATCCTCGACGCCGGTACGACGGTCGCCCGCCTCGCCGCGGCCGTCCCGCTGGACGCCTCGCTCACCGTCGTCACCCACAGCCTGCCGATCGCGGCCCGCCTCGCGGACCACCCCGGCATCCAGCTCCACCTCGTCGGCGGGCGCGTACGGCACCGTACCCGCGCCGCCGTCGACGCCTGGGCGCTGCGCGCGTACGGCGAGATCCGGGCCGACGTCCTCTTCGTGGCCGCCAACGGCTTCTCCGCCGAGCACGGTCTGACCACCCCCGACCTGGCCGAGGCCGCGGTGAAGCGGGCCGCGATCGCCGCCGCCCGCCGCGTGGTGCTGCTGGCCGACTCCGCCAAGCACGGGCAGGAGCACTTCGCCCGCTTCGGCGCCCTGGGCGACGTCGATCTGCTGATCACCGACAGCGGGCTCGGCCCCGAGGACGCCGCCGTCATCGAGCGCGGCGGCACGGAAGTGGTGCGCACATGATCCTCACCGTCACCCCCAACCCGTCCCTCGACCGCACGTACGAGGTGCCCTCGCTGGAGCGCGGCGACGTCATCCGCGCCACCGGCGAGCGCATGGACCCCGGCGGCAAGGGCGTGAACGTCTCGCGCGCCGTCGCGGCCGCCGGGCGGCGCACGGTCGCCGTGCTGCCTCTGGGAGGCGCGCCGGGCGCGCTCGTCGCCGAACTCCTCGACGCACAGGGCATCGAGGTCGCCCGGGTCCCGGTCGCCGGTGCCACCCGCTCGAACATCGCCCTGGCCGAGGCGGACGGCGTGCTGACGAAAATCAACGCGCCGGGTCCCGAACTGTCGCCCGCCGAGCAGGAACTGCTGCTGGAGACGGTGCGCGAGCAGTCGGGCGACGCAGACTGGATCGCCTGCTGCGGGAGCCTGCCCCGAGGTCTCACGCCGTCCTGGTACGCCGACCTGGTCGCGCGTGCCCACGCCGCGGGGGCGCGGATCGCCCTGGACACCTCGGGCCCCGCGCTGCTGGAGGCGCTGCGCGAGCGGCCCGACGTGGTGAAGCCGAACGCCGAGGAACTCGCCGAGGCCGTCGGGCGCCCCCTGTCGACCGTGGGCGACGCGCTGAAGGCCGCCGAGGAACTGCGCGTGAGGGGCGCCGGCGCCGTGCTCGCGAGCCTCGGCGCCGACGGGCAGCTGCTCGTGGACGCCGAGGGCGCCTGGTTCGCCGACGCGCGGGTCGACGTCGTACGCAGCAACGTGGGCGCCGGTGACGCCTCGCTGGCCGGCTTCCTGATCGCCGGCGGCAGCGGCCCGCAGGCGCTCGCCTCGGCCGTCGCGCACGGCGCGGCCGCCGTCCGAATGCCCGGCAGCGTCATGCCCACCCCGGCTGACCTGTCCCCGGCGGCGGTGACGGTCGCGACCGAGGTCCCCACGGACCGCGAGCTGACGGAGCCGGTGTCGTGAACCCCCGCCCCGCCGCCCCCGCCTTCCCTCACACCACCCCCGTCCCCCTGCGCGTCCGGCTCACCTCCCGGGCGATACGCGTGCGAAGGAGCCCGCGATGAGCGACCTGATCACCGCGGACCTGGTCGACCTCGACCTGTCCGCCGACACCAAGGAAGCGGCGGCACGCGCCCTCGCCGAGCGCATGGCCGCCCGGGGCCGGGTGACCGACCTGGAGGGCTTCCTCGCCGACGTCGCCGCCCGCGAGGCCCAGATGCCCACCGGGCTCGACGGCGGCATCGGCATCCCGCACTGCCGCAGCGCGCACGTCACCGAGCCGACGCTCGCCTTCGGACGCAGCCCGGCCGGGATCGACTTCGGCGCGGCGGACGGCCCGGCCGACCTGATCTTCCTGATCGCGGCGCCGGCCGGCGCCGACGACGCCCATCTGACGATCCTGTCCTCGCTGGCCAGGCAGTTGATGAACGAGGAGTTC